>DOEZ01000089.1 GCA_003532715.1 Planctomycetaceae bacterium | reverse complement strand
GCTTTTGCAACACCCCCCCAAAAAGACAATTCGCCACTTACGAAAAACGCCACAACGCATAACCCATTAAACAACAACCACTTATCACCTTCGCCCCGCGACTTAACTAAAATGCAACGCGGAGAGGATTGTTGCACTGTTTCGACCCCTCTAGCTGGTTGCAACCAAGACAAAGAACCACACGCCGCAACGGCCGCCTGCTTCGCGCCCTTCGCGACTTCGCGGTGAACCAAACACACTATTCCCGCCCAGCCCGTGGATGCGCCTTCTCATAAACCTTGCGTAGCCCGGCCGTGCTCACGTGGGTGTAGATTTGCGTCGTCACAAGGCTCTTGTGGCCCAGAAGTTCCTGGACGCTGCGGATGTCGGCCCCACGGTCGAGCAAATGCGTCGCAAAACTGTGCCGAAGCGAGTGGGGGCTGGTCCGCCGATCGAGGCTCGTTTCGCGCAGGTACTTCTCGAGCATCCGCCCCACGCTTCTGGTGGTCAGCCGCCGCCCAAACCGATTGACGAAGACCGGCGCGCCGGGCCCCGCCGCCTCGCGCGAGTGAAGCCGCCGAACCTTCAGCCAACGCCGCAACGCACGAGCCGCGTAGGTGCCGATCGGAGCCAGCCGCTCGCGCTTCCCCTTGCCGCGAACGCGAATCAAACCACCGGCAAAATCGAGATCGCCGTCCGACAGCCCGACCACCTCGCTCACCCGCAGCCCGGCCGAATACGACGTCTCCAAAATCGCCCGATCGCGCAGCCCCATCGGCGTCGTCTCGTCCGGCGCCTGCAACAGCCGCCCAATCTCGTCGGTCGTCAAGAAATGGGGCAGCGATCGTGATTTTCGCGGGCTGCGCAACGGTTTAGCCGGATTCGCCTTCGTCCAACCCTCGCGCTGCCCAAACCGAAAGAAGCTCCGCATCGACGCCAACCGCCGCGCAATCGTCGTCTTGGCGTAGCCCGATTCGTGCAAAGCCGCCACATACCCGCGAAGATCGAGCATGTTGATCGCGCCGGGCGCGGGAACCTCCCCGCCCGAAGCCTCGCTCAGATATTCCGCCAGCGCCGTCAGGTCCTCGCGATAGCTCTTGATCGTGAGTTCCGACGCATTGCGTTCCACGCGAAGATAGCGCAAGAATCGTTCAACGGCGTCGCGCATGATTGGCAGAGTGGTGCTCGCCCCTTCCGCTCTAGCAGAAGTCGTCCTTGTCGGTGGCCAGCGGGATGTTGAAGCGCCGCAACGGTCGGCTCTTCTGCGTCTCCTGCCGGATCTTTTGGCTCAGAACGGCCGCATCATACCAGGTGAAGCTCAACTCGGGGTTCGAGGCATAACGCCCCAGCACGCGCAACGTCTCGGCGCGGCTCGCATCGTCGTAGAGGAACACGTACCGTTCGGCTCCCTTGACCAACGCCAATACATTGATGTCGTCGCTCACTGCGATAGCTCCCCCCGGAAGGCAGTAGTGCCTCGCGGATTGGCCAACAAAGTTCCCGGTCTCAAGCAAACCCCAAGAATCCTTATCGGCCCCCGAAGCGGTCCGCCAACACACGTGTTTGGCCGTCCCGACTCGCAGGGCGCGGAGTTCTAGCTTGCCGGGTGACCTGCGCGAATCAATCGCGACGGTCGGCCCATCCGTGAGTGTCGTGCGATCAGTAAAAGAAAACGCTTTCCGATTTATCGGTAAACTCACCCCGAATTCTCCAGTCGATGCGTTGATTGGATCGCCCCACAGCCCGCAACACCCACATCGCCCACTTTGTCACCTGATGACAGAACTTGGATGCCGCCCGCCGACTGAACCAGAACACGGCTTGGGCCTTGATACGCCCGCCCGGCGTGCGACAATGGCTAAAGGCCCGGAAATAGCTGATCGCGACACCGCAACCACCCACGCTTTCCTATCCTGTAGGGTGGGTCGAGCTCCGCGAGCCCCACCAACGCATCGTCAACCCGTAGACTGACTCGCGATCCGCGAGCCCCATAGGCACGAACTTAAGTAAATGACTACGCAACAGCGAGGACCGAGAAAGGAAGAAGAACGCTAATTCACGCGGATAAACACGAATCTTGATAATCAGCGGAGATTAGCGAAGATCAGTGTTCCTAACCTCCTCTTCGCTCCAAATAACCCAACAAAGGCCCGAATACGTGACGATTCTCCGAAAACCAACCCGGCCCGTGGCTATCGGCAAGGTGACCATCGGCGGCGACCATCCGATCGTCGTCCAAAGCATGTGCGCGACGAAGACGACCGACGTCGATGCGACGGTCGCCCAGATCGAACACCTCGCGTGTGCCGGAGCCGGAATCGTCCGCGTCGCGGTCGATCAACCGGCCGACGCCGCGGCGCTGGCCGAAATTCGCCACCGAACCGACGCCAACCTCTCGGTCGATCTCCAGGAAAACTACCGGCTGGCCGAAACCGTCGCCCCGCTGGTCGACAAAATCCGCTACAACCCCGGGCATCTCTACCACCACGAACCCGACAAGCCGTGGCAAGACAAGGTCCGCCGGATCGTCGAAGCGGCCGAGGCCGGCCATTGCGCCCTTCGCGTCGGGGTGAACTGCGGCTCGGTCGATCCCGCCCAGACGGCAAAATTCGACGAAAACGACTCGGTCGGCCCGATGTTGGCAAGTGCTTGGGAGCATTGCGAGCTGCTCGATGCGATCGGGTTCACGCGTTACTGCGTTTCGCTGAAGGATTCCGACCCGGCCCGCGTGGTCGAAGCCAACCGGCGTTTCGCCCAACAGCGACCCGACGTGCCTNNGAGCCCTCGAGCCGCTGCTGGCCGAAGGAATCGGCGACACGCTCCGGGTTTCGCTCACCGTCCCCAACGCGCGGAAACACGAGGAAATCGAGGCGGGCCTGCAACTGCTGGCCGACGTCGCGGCCGGGCGACTCACCGCATCACAAAAGTCCGACGAGCCGCCCGGACTCAACATCATCAGTTGCCCCAGTTGCTCGCGTGTCGAGAACGAACGATTCGTCGAACTGGCCGCCGAGATTCGCGAGATGACCCGATACGCCGCGGCCTATCCGCTCACGATCGCCGTCATGGGCTGCCGCGTGAACGGACCTGGCGAAACCGACCACGCCGATCTGGGCGTCTGGTGCGGCCCCAAGCACGTCCGACTCAAACGAGGCCCCGAGCCGATCGGCTCGTTCACCTACGACGAAATCCTAAGTCGCCTCAAAGAAGAACTCGACCACCTAATCGCCGATCATTCGTAGTAGGTCCCGCTCGCCGA
>DOEZ01000225.1 GCA_003532715.1 Planctomycetaceae bacterium | reverse complement strand
ATCGCATCATTCTTGCACCAGGCCGGTTCGTTTCTCCTGGATTCTGCAGATGACGGCTCCGTAGAAACCGATGAAGACGAAGGCGACCGTGGGCACCACGTAGGCGATCCTGATATCGCCGTCGGCCCAATCCGACACGTAACCCTGAATCTGGGTCAGCACGGCCGCGCCGGCAATGGCCATGACCATGCCCGAGCCGCCAATCTTCGTGTCTTCCTTCAGGCCGGCGATTCCCAGGCCGTAAATGGTTGGGAACATCAGCGNNCATGCAGCCCGAGATGATCATGAGGGCGTACACGCCCATGTGTCCCTTGGCGAACATCACAATGAGGCAGCTCACGATGGCAAGCAATGACAACGCGGTCAACAGATTGCGCGGTTTGATGAACTCCATGAGTCCGGTGCAGGCGAAACGCGCGATGACGAAAAGGACCAGCGACATGATGTAGTAGGTTCCTGCAGCCTGACCGGCCGTCTTCGGCAGCACGAAGTCAAACCCAACCGCTTCACAAACATTGTAGAACCAGCCCGCGACCGGCTCCACGTTGCGCAAAGCCTCGGTAATCTGCTCGGTCGCCGGATTTTCGCCCAAGCTCTGAACAACCGCGTCGAGTTTGAGCTGCGCCAAGACATATCGAATGATGTAAGACCACACGGCGATTTGAGCGCCGACGTAGCAGAACTGAGCGATAACACCCGTCACGTAGTTGAAATTCCGGATCAATCGTCCGAATGTTCCCGCCAAGTCCAGTCGTTTGTCGTCTTCCTTGAGGGCCGGCATCTTGGTGAAGAAGATTGCCAGGAACAAACACACCATCAACAAACCCATGACGAGGTAGGCCGCGGTGACCGCGCTGATCTCGCCCATTTGGATCGCTTCCAGCTTCTCCGGCGCCAGCTTCGCCCTCTCCTCCGCCGTCAAAATGCTCAGCTTGGACAACACAAATATCTGACTAACGACCACTCCCGTAATCGCTCCGAACGGATTGAACGATTGAGCGAAGTTCAGACGTTGCGTGGCCGTTTCTTCCGCGCCGATGGCGCAAACATATGAATTGGCGGACGTTTCGAGCACCGACAGACCAGCGAAAAGGATCACTAGACAGACCAAGAACAGCATGTACGCCATGTTCAGGCTGATCGTGGCGGCAAATCCGACCGGGTAGACGAGCATGGCCCCGCCGGCAAACAAACCAAGGCCAAGAAGCACTCCCGATTTGTACGTGAATTTCTTGATGAACAACGCGCCGGGTAGGGCGAAACACCCGTATCCGAAGAAATAACACGCAACCTGGATCCACGCGGTCTTCGCATCGTCCAGACTCATGATCCGCTTGAAAGTCGCAAGCATCGTGTCCGTCAGGTTGTTCGGCACGGCCCAGGCGAAAAACAACGAACAAAGCAACGCAAACGGCAGCAGAATGCCCTTGGGGATTACGGGGTGTTTTTCCATACAACATCTACTTCATGGCTATATGCGGTTGTCGCTCAAGTCCCAGACCACGCCGGGAAACAACCTGAACGGCAGGATACTCGATCGGGGAGGAAGAAGCATCAAAGACGAAGTGGCTTCCGGGACGCACGGAAAGAGGAAGCGGGCGGCCGCCCCGGTCGACGGCCGCCCATTCCAAAAAACCGGCTATTTCAAAATCGACTCGACCTTCGGCAGGACGTTCTCGTCGATGCTCTCGTCGGTGCTCTCGGCCTTCACGTTGTCAAACAAATACCAGTCCTCGCGAAGCTCGCACGAGCCGCCGTTGGGGGCCAGTTTGGCCATGGGGCCAAGACTCTCCAACTCGAGCATGGCCGCGTTGGTGAACGTCTCGAACGAGCAACCGCCGTCCGGGTAGGTGGCGCCTTCCTCGTACTTGTTCGTCTTCACGTAGAGCGTCCCGTCGTTGAGATACGCGCCCCAATGCTGGCGGTTGCTCAGACCGATCTTCTGCGGGTTCGTGGCCTTCGGATCCTGATTCAACACGAGGTACTTGCGGAGGAAGTTCCACCGCGGATCGGCCAGATTCGTGTACGACCACAACACCAAAACCCGTTGCGGCAGGTAGAACTTCTTGTCGATTACCTGGCCCGGATAGTCCGGGATGTCGGGATGCGGCGAGTAGGGCTCTTGCGGGAAGATGGCCTTTCCACCCGGTGCCATGACGGTCAGCGTCCAAGGAGCGACGTCGATGTCCCACATGTTGTGGTTGATCAATTTGTGATCGAGTTGCACATGCGACCCCTCGGGGGCCATCGTGATGGTGATTTCCTTCTGAACGCCGTTGTCAATCTCGATCGGCTGGATCAGCCGCAGCGTGCCCGGCTTGTTCGGATTGATCTTGGCCTCGACCGTCTTGCTGGNNCCACAGACGATGCCCGCCGAATGCCATCCACTCGTCCGAGTTCGTCTTGCCCATCTGCTCGGCGTCTTCGAGAAACTCGTTCTTCTTGCCGACGAAGCCATAGCGGATGACTCGCGGACCGACGTCCGTGGTCGCGATCAATTCGACCGTGCCGTTGGTCATGCGAATGCAGTTGGGCCAACCGCCGTATTCCACCTTTTCCATTTTCACTTCGGCCATTGCGGCAACTCCACAGCAGACGACGACGAGAAATGCCAAACCAAAAACAGTTCCCTGATGCGACAATCGCATTTCAACATCCTCCCTTGTCAAGTATCAACGGGTTGAACAGAGCCGGATCGCGTCTCCCATTCGCGGTGAACCATACACGACGCTCTTCGCGCGCGATTTGCCGAGCTGGCAAGAGCGCGCCGCGACGGGACACAAACCGCCAGTAAAACGGGGTTACGCCCGATTGTCAAGATGGGACAAATCGGGAATGAGGCGACCGGCCGAAGAATAGGGCTTTTGGTCGACGGATTCGCCGCCTGGACGGTACTCTTCCGGTTGGCGTGACCGCTCCACCCAACGATTCTTTTCTGCTTGCACACATTGGATAAAGACTTCACACTTCTTGGGGGGGTGCGCCTGCCCGGCTGTTATGCCCAGCCCGGATTATACACGTCGCGTCGGTCAAGGTCGCGGAAACTTCTGTTGGGGCGATGCAAACCGCCTATGGTCGCTCTGCACGCTGCTGCCATGAACAACGC
>DOEZ01000341.1 GCA_003532715.1 Planctomycetaceae bacterium | reverse complement strand
TATCAGCAGGAAATCGGCATCACAAACATGACGGTTCGCGAATTGTCGTTTATAGCTACCATCGCCAATTCCTAGATTCACCCAATGCGTCGCTCCGTGGCTGATCAGGTCTTCAATCAATAGGTACAGCAGGACCGTGCCAGGGGAAAAACTCGCATACCCCTTGTCATAGGCGACATCCGAATAGTGATACACGCCAGCATAGGAATAGCCAATCACGTACGCGCAACAACGGTCACCGCACTGCAATTGGTAGGACCGCAGGATGCCTCGTCGGGCTAGGTCGGCGATCTTGTCGCAAGAACATCCGTTTACGTATTGACGGATGCACGCGTTACGGCATTGCCAGGAATGGTCAAACACCGACCGGAGACTCGCTATGAACTCCGGCACTTGCTCTGCGGATTCCACTCGCACCAGCTTCAACTGACCGCCACCATACTCCCGAAGCCGAGCGACTTTTTTTCTGAGTGTCCAACGCGTCTTTCCATGGAATCGCGAGAGGTATTCCGAGAACGTCGCGGGAAGCTCAATACTGTGAAACAATCGCACCCCATCAGGCCGGTAGAGCGTAACCCCTTCGCCATGCCAGTGCCGCTCGCAAAGATATGACCAGCAGAAGCTCCCTTTCGGAATCGACTTCAAATAGACACTGTCACACTCCGGAAATGCCGACCACAACTTCTGAAAAACCAAGTCATAGGTGACCCGATCGTCGGGCAACATCGGAACGCCACCCAAAACAGCCATCGAATTAAGGAATAGATTCAATTGCGTATGCTTGCCCAAGATGAACGCCAAAGGATAGCGCGCGGCGTGAAGTGGAACAATACCTTCGATTCGCTGGTGTTGGTTCCTCACAATCGCCATCGAAAGACCGGCCGGGTCGCCCGTCGCGGCAAGATGGTCCCACCACGTGGGCGACTGATAGAGAATATAGAGGTTCTTGCTGCATTGAGCCAACTCTTCCCATCGCGACCGCGTACAATCGTCGACGGTCCCGTCCGACGCCCTCACGAGGGATAGGGTCTCCCCAACATCACGGGATCGGCACGATAACGGCCGGGTACGGTCGGTCGATGTCTCGGACGTGATGATGACTAGACCTTGGCGTTGCTTTCCGCTGCCGACGAAATATCGGCCGCTTCTATGGGGCGGCACACGACGCGGTTGGCGCCGTCTTGCGTCCGATTTCTGCGGCGACGCCTCTTCGATGCGTGCCGCCGATTGTCGAGTGCGTCCGGCGAAAGAGCGTCTTGAGAGCTTCGAGGGCCGCACGGGTCGTCGCATGACGGATCAGCAGACTTCGATTCCTCCAGCCCGGCCGAAGGAGTAAATAGCCCGCATCCGTCACATGCACATTCGCAAAGTCCCTTTTATACTTCAAATCCGTGGTGTCGAAATTGAGCCTCCGTGGAGAGTCGTGCTCGATCAAGTCTTGAACCACCAGGTAGAAGAGCAGCTTGCCGGGTGAGAAGTGACGCAGGGCTTGATCATAACCCGTGATACTTGCATAATAAACATCGAGATACTGATACCCTACCAGAAACGCGTAGTGCCGATCGCCGGACGTCAATAAGTAGGATCGCAGAACGCCACGACGACCCAGATCGGCCAATCGGCTCCTATTCGCGGGATCGTCCTCGAACTTCACGCTGTTGTCGCGATATTGCCATGAGCGACGNNACGAACGCGGCGTCGCCGACGAATTGGTCAACCTGCTCGGCCGTTTCGATCCGCACCAGCCGCAACCCCGCCTCGGAGAACTCCCTCAGACGCCTCACTCGCCGCGCAAAATCGCGACGTTCCTTTGATCGAAACTGGACGAGATATTCCTGAAAGTTCTTGGGTAAGTCAATCAGATGAAGGCTGCGAAATCCCTCAGGAGAATACGCGATCGAGTGACTGCGAAGCTCGCCGGAGGATCCCAGGTATTCTCCAAAACGACTGGCGACCGGTATGCTCTTAGCGTAAATACACCTGCAATCGGGAAATGCTTCCCAAAGAGTTCGCACAATCGCATCGTAGAGATCATTGCGTTCGGGCATCATAGGGTAGCTTCCCAGCAAAACCACCGAAGGCACCGGCGCCCTAAACACCGCACGGGTTCCGACGTGCAGTTTCAAAACGTGGTTCTTGCAGAGGACGGGAACAAGCCCAATTATGCGGTGGTCGACCGTGTCGGTGGCAACCGCCATGAATAGCCCCTCGTCCTGGTCGGTGGAACGCAAATGGTCCCACCAAGCCGACGACTGGTACAGCACATAAGGGTTCTTGCAGCCTCGCGCGAGGTCCTCCCAGGCATCTCGCGGCACGGTCCTGTCGACTTCGTCCGCGCTAATCACCTTCACGCGGCATTGCCCTGTCGTTGTCGCCGAGTCATCCACCCTGGCGTCCATCAGCCTCTCCACGACACACCCCATCAGCGCGAACGCCTCGACAGCCGCTTGAGAAAACCGAGCGATTTTCGCATGCTCGCGTGGCCCGCAACCAGCAGGTGATTTCGCCACTGCTTTCTCAGCAATAGGAAACCAAGGTCTGGCGCGTGAACACTGCCGAACAGTTCCTTGTACGACATGTCGCCCAGGTCGAAATTGAGCAACCGGGGTCGATCATGCTCGATCAAGTCTTCGATCAAAAGGTAATGCAAGATTTTTCCGGGTGACCATTGGCGCAGCGCCTGGTCGTATCCTGTCGTAATCGTGTGATACACTCCGCCATGCTGGCACCCTATCATAAACGCGTACCGCTCCGTGCGTGACGCGAGCAGATATGAACGCAACACGCCTCGTCTAGCCAGATCAATCATTCGATCGCACCGTGCCGGGTCGTTTTCGAGCCGGACCCCCGCCCGTGTATGTTGCCAGGAGCCGCTGGAAACGTACTTGACAGCCGTCAAGAACTCTTCAACCTGCGCTTCCGAGTCCACTCGCACGAGTTCCAGCGTTCCCCGTGTGTGCTCCCGCAATTGTCGGAGTTGCTTCCGAAAGGTGTGCCGGGTTCTCGAATGAAACTTGGCGAGGTATTGCTCGAATGTCTCGGGAAGTTCAATGAAATGACGCGTCCGTCGGCCCTCGGGAGCGTAAACAATGCAGAGCTTCCGGATTTCGCGCGTGTTCTCCAGGAAGCGAGCAAAAGACCCGTCCGCGTCGACACTACGGAGGTAGATGCAGTTGCATTGGGGAATATGGCTCCAAATGGAATCGACAAGTCGCTCGTAGACATCGTCTCGCGATGGAACCAAAGGCTCGCTCCCAAGCACTGCAACCGCGGATAATTCGGCACGGAAAAGCGTGTGGTTCTTCGCTCGAAGCTCGAAGCGGTAGAGATGGTAGAGCAACGGAACGACTCCCACGATTGCGCCATTTTGCGTGTCGTTCACCACGGCCACGTAGAGATGGTCGGGCGGCTCGACGCGACACAAATGGTCCCACCACAAGGCCGATTGGTAGAGCGTGTCGGGATTCCTACTCTGCCGTCGCAGATCCTCCCATGCGTCGATCGACAATACCTCCGGTATCTCCTCCGGTCCAAGGATCTCGACGTCATATCTACCTGTCCCGACGGGAGACTTCACGGAGCGGATTGCCTTGGATTTCTCGTCGAGAACAACGTCGGAAGTAGGGAAGGGGCAGGGGACCATGAACCGTGTACTACGTCCTCGCGACATCAGCTTGAAGGGAACGAGAGCCGCTCGTGACTGCCTGTGTCACTCGGTTTGCGGCGACGGCTCGCCGCTCGTGTAGTCAATAGCGTTCCAACTTCGATTCGCGTTCCCGGAGATCCACATCCAAAAGGCGAACCATGCCGCGACATTAAGTAATGCGAACGAGGCGACCGCCGAGATGGCCCTCGATCGGGCTGCCAATCCGCTAGCCATCGTGACGCCGAGGACTCCGTATCCCGTCAACTGAATCCAAAAAAGAAATTGATAGAAACCGTGCGGGATGAGTACACAGGTCACCAAAGCCGCAATCAGCAACCAGGGTACCGCCAGACGCATTGTCTTGTGCGACACAAACTGCCACCAGACCCGGTTCTTCCAGGGCAGAAGAACACTCGGAAGCAACGCCATCAACTGAAAGTTCCCACTCAAGGTCCGAACCTTGCGACGGAACTCGTCGCAAGCCTTGTCGGGCAGTCGATCGAAGGCTTTCGCGTTCGAATCGTGGATGACTCGGTATCCCTGCATGATGACTCGGAGGGGCCAATAGACATCGTCGAGGACCGTTCCTTCCGGCACACCATGGAACACCTCTCGCCGAACCGCGCAAATCGCACCCGTCACACCGACAACGGAATCGACGATCCCCTCGTTTCGGCGGAGCCACTTCTCATAGCGCCAATAAAGGCCGACGCCCGCCGTAACACCATTGCCGGTCTCGAGAAAGAGATCTCCGCTGACGGCGCCAACAGTCAGGTCTTGGAAGTTTCTCAGCAGTCGATCGAGCGCATCCTCCTGCCACCGTTGGCGAACGTCGGCAAAGGCCAGGATATCGTAACGCGCGAGCCGCGCTCCCTCGGAGATGGCAACGGCCTTGCCGCGGTGTTCGCCCAGCGCGATCACTCGCACCCGAGAGTCCCGGGCCTCTTGCGCCGCGTGCGACTCGGCTTCAGCCGGACCATCCAGAACCAGGATCACTTCTCCCTCGACTGCGGCGCAATCCAGTTGTTCCAGAAGTTCCTCGATTCGCTTGCCGATTCGCACTCCCTCGCCACGGGCGGCCACCACAAAGGAAACGGACCTGTCAACGGGCTCGTCCGCGGCCGTCGTGGACGAGCGCAAGATAGCAAGAAGCCAGATTACCAAAGGATAAAGGATGTACGTGTACAGCACTAGCAGAAGAAACACCCAGAACAGAAGAGTGGCTTGAGGCATCACGTCAAGACATCGTCAATTTGGTTGAACACTTCCTCTTTCCTCGGCGAATACGCGACTAGCCCACCCTGCTGTGCATCCGCGAGAACGACCGATCGAGACCCAACAACCGCCGTTGACAAGATCGATACACTCGGGCATGAAACGGCGCTGTGGCGAGTGGGAAGGAGTCAAGCAAATGTACGGCTCAGCGGGGCCGCCTTGGAAGCGGGTCGCGGCCGGGTTCACGCGGGGTCGATCCGGCGTCGGACGACTCTCGCGACGTGTGGTCCGCCTCAACCTGGGAAATCGGCGTTCCGCCCACGTCGGCGCCCGCCTCCAGCAACCGTCCGTCGACGCGAGGCGGCTCGGGCACCGGAATGCACGGACTGGCCGGCAGCGAGTCCATCGCCTCCTTCAGACGCCGTGCGGCCGTGCAACACCGGGTGACCAGTTTCTCGAATTCAATCATGCCGCCCGCAGCGTGCTTGCCGTTGCCGTTGCCGTTTCCGTTGCCGTTCCTGATGCTGTGGCCGTTTCCATTACGCGAGACCCGTCCGTTGCCCTTGGTCCGCGACGCGGTGTCGCAACCGAAAATCTTCACCTGGCGTTCGATTCCCAAGGGGCGCAGCGACCACGCGACGGGAATTTTGAAGATCCGCAAGAACGTCCCCAAAATCAGACGTACATCCATCGCGAGCGTGCCGTGCTGAATGTAGTAGATGTCCACGGCCACCTTGCGGCAGACGCAACACAGGTCAGTGTCGGGCGGAAGGTTCACCTGGGCTAGCCCCGTGATGCCCGGGCGGACTTTCAACCGATTGGCGTAGCCCGGCACGGCCCTCGAAAGCAGCTCGACGAACTGGGGCCGCTCGGGACGCGGCCCGACCAGCGACATCTCGCCCCGTAGGACGTTGAACAATTGCGGAAACTCATCGAGGTGAAAACGCCGAAGCCACTTGCCGACCGGAGTAATCCGCGGATCGCCGGGACACGACCAGGTCGCCCCGGTTTGGTCCTCGGCGTCTTCGCGCATCGTCCGGATCTTATAGAGCTCGAACACGCGGCCGTCGCGGCCCACTCTCTCCTGGCGGAACAGGCCCGGTCCCGGCGACGTCAGCCGGACCAGCAGCAGGGTGACGACGATGATCGGCAGACTCGGCACGAGGAGGACGGCCGCCAGCGCCGTGTCGAACGCCCCTTTTCGCCGAAAGTACGGCCCGGGCGCGACCGGGGCCGGTAAATGAATCTGGTGCTTGGCGTCGCGCCGCGCCTTCTCCCTTGATTTTTGCTTGCGACCGACTTTGCTCTTGCGTCGCGTCGTGCTTTCCTTGGTTCCAATGATGACCGACATGATGTCCTCCCCGCGGTGTCTATTAACTCGTTGATTTTACTTCCTGTGAAGAACTTTCCTTCGTCGCACGTGTTGGATTACTCGTCTCATGAACGGCGTCTCACTCGTTCCGAGCGTCGTCGGCCGGCACCAGGTAGGCCTGGGCCGCCGGCAGGAACGCCTCCAAAAACCGTCCGCACGGATCGTCGGGCGCGTGGCGCGTCGCGCCGCCGCCGGCAGGCCAGAAAAAGCTCGAAAGCTGAAGCTTGTACACATGGCGGGCACCGGCGAACCGGGTTTTGGCGTTGTCCGGCGCCGACCAGACTTTCCCCGTGCTCCAGGCCCAGTAGATCCGCATCAGGCGGCCGCCCGGCTCGTTGTGCTGGAAATCGACGCACCAAAACGCGTCTTGCGTCGTGTTCGCGTGGGTCGTGTCGGTGCCGTTCGCCTCGGCCGTCTCGTCCGATTCGGCCGTCTCGTCCGATTCAATTCGGGCCCGCGCGACGCCGACACGCTCGCGCTGGCCCAATTGGGTGAACGCGCGGCTCCCGACGCACACCTCGGGCGTGTGCTCGCAAATCCCTCCGGGCGGACCAAAGATGAGGCTCACCTCGACCCGTTCTCCCGTCTTCTGGTGGACGTAGCGCCGGGAAAGGCTCCCCTCGCAACGGAGCATTTGGCGAACGGAATCGGACATCTCCGACGACGATTCCATCCGCCAAGGACCGCACGTCTCGGGAATCTCGGCCAGCCGCGCGGCCGCCGCAATCATGTCCGACTCCGCTCCCCAGCGGAGCGTCATGTGCCCGTGGAGAACGCCGACCGCAATGGTCGTCGCAACGACGCCGGCGAGCACGATGATCGAAAGTACGGTTTTTCCTTCTTTTGCCATGAGCGTTTTGGGGTTGTCCGGGCGATTCCCGATCATCCGCGACGAGGCGAGGTCAAACGCCTTCGTCCCAGTGCGTCGAGCGTCAACCGCGGGGGTGGTTCTGCCTGGGGTTTCTTTCTGTTGCGCGAATCGAGCTAGGGATTCAGCGCCTTTTCCAGTGCGGCGACTGCTTCACGGTCGCCCCGGGTCAAGATCTCGGCGGTCAAGTTGGCCCCGCGGGCTCGCTCGAACCAGGTCCGCGCGGCTGTCAAATCGTCCAGCTTCCAGCAGGCCTCGGCCAGATGAAGTTGGTAGCGCGGATCGGGTCTCGGCACGGCCGCCGCCCGTTCGAGCCACGACTTGGCCTCGTCGGCCTTGCCGGCTCGTAGCAAGATGGTCCCCTTCGTGTCGGCAAGGTTCGCCAGCGGTCCGGCCAGCCGGATCGCTCGGTCGACGTGCGTCAGCGCCTCGTCGGCCCCGTCGGGCGTCTCGGCCAGGGCCATGGCCAGGTTATTCAGGGCCATGACGTCGGTGGGGTTCGCTTCGAGCGCCGCTCGGTACAGCGCGACCGCCTTCTCGCCCTTCTCTTGGACGAGATAGACGCCCGCGAGGAGCGAATGCAACGAAGTCTCCTGGGGGTGTTTTTCGAGAGCTCCCGTCAGCATCGGCTCGGCGCGGGCGAAGTCCGCCTCGGTCGCCGCACCTGCCAGAAGGACCGACGCCAGCACCAGGGCCGGCCGCGGCGAGGCGTCGCCCTCGGCCGCCTTCAAACAAAGCTCCATGGCCTCGTCCATGCGTCCCTGTTTGGCCAACGACGCCGCGAGGGGTTGGTACGTCCCCTCGACGTCCCCGGCCCACTCGACGAACCGGGCGTACCAACGCGCCGCCTCGTCGTGCCGCCCGACGGCCGCGTAGATGCCCCCGACCGCCAGCGCGACTTCCGCCTTCCCTCGCCGATCGCCGTTGGCGGCGGCCAGGGCTTGCTCGGC
>DOEZ01000494.1 GCA_003532715.1 Planctomycetaceae bacterium | reverse complement strand
CGGATGAACGCGGATAAACGCAAATAGGACAAGGATTCCAGCAGCCGCGAACTAAAAAACCTATCCGCGTCCATCCGCGTTCATCCGCGGTTCCCTTCCTTCACTCGAAGACGAGCATCCCAAAATTCTCGTAGTCGTGGAAGCTCTCGCCCGTGGGCGACCATTTCCAGGCTACCGGGCGGTTGTCGTCGTAGTCGCAGCGGTAGACGTTGGCTCGCCAGGTTGTGCCAGGCGTCGGCGGGACGTTTTGCAGCGGGCGCAGAAGGGCGTAGGGGACGAAGACCTCGGCGGTCCAACCGGTCACCGTCGCCCCGGGCTTCACGGTGCCGCCGCGAACCGAGACGGCCTTCTCGACCTTTCGCTCGTCCTCGTACTTCCACGGCCGCCAGCCGTACGACTTGGCGTGACTTCCGAAGTTCGGCACGAGCAGGACCAACTCGCGTGCCAGCGGCGAGATTTCGTACTCGAAGTAGACCGGCCAACGCTCGTCGGGCCAAAGGAAGAACTCGAAGACGTCCTCGGTCCAAAGATCGTCGAAATCCCGCTTGTCGGTGACCGAGAGTTTCTGGTCCTCGGCGTCCATCAGGACGTACAGCCCGTGGGACGAATAGAGCATCTTGAACCGCGCGGCGCGCGGGTCGTCCTTCGAGCGGCCGAACTTGTCGGGCGCGCACCACGGGGCGTTGGCCCAAGCCGGGTGACTGCCGTCGCCGGTGACCTTAAAGTCCTCGGTCTTCAGGACGCTATAGCGTTTTTTTTTGGCGCGGCATCGGCTTTGGCCTCCTGGTCGGGCCCGAAATAGAGAATCTTCTGCGCGTTTTCGTGATAGACCTTCTTGAGCACGTCGTCGGGCAGGAAAACGCCGTAGATCATCCAGAAACCTTGAAGATGATGGCTCTCGCGGCAATCGAAGTACTCGTCGTCCGTTTCGAGAAACCGGTAGTTGATCCGAAACGCCTCGCGTTTGGGCGTCGTGTCGGTGCCGTACAGAATCCGATCCTGGTATTTCAGGAAGAACCGCCGCGACGTGTACGGCTGGCGGCCCAATTCCGAAATCCGGGCGTCGATGTCGATGTACATGTTCGGATACATGTCGAGCCACTTGCCGACCGTCGCCAAGTCCTCGGGGTTGTTGCCCATGTGCGCGCACAGATACGTCGTGTTGGGGTGCTTCGCGATCATCCGGTTGCGCTGGGCCAGAATCTCGTCGCGCTCGGGGTACTTCTCGCCGTAGAAAAGCCAGTTCGGATGCTCGTTCAGCTCGTGCCACCGCTCGTTGAAACGGTCCAACGGCGTGAAAAAGGCGGCCGGATCGGACGAGTGGATCGTGACCGGGCGTTTGTACTTGGCGCACATCTCCCAGATCGGGTCGAGTTTCGGATCGTCGACCGGCATGAGCCGGCCGTCCTTGTAACGGACCGTCAAGCCGAGCGACTTGTGAAACTTGAGCCCCTTGGCCCCCGCCTTGAAGCTCTCTTCGAGCCGTTTCGCCTCGCGCTCCGACCAATCATCGTCGTCGATCCCCTCGAAGTTGACCAGGGTAAACGTGAGGAATCGTCCCGGATGGGCTTCGTCCAAAGCGGCGAGCGTTTCTTTGAGTGTCTCGTCCCATCCACCGTCGAGGTTAACGACGGTGCGAATGCCCGCGGCGTCCATCTCGGTCAGATAACGCTGCACGCGCTCGGGCGTGAGCAGTTTGGCGCCGCCACCCAAATGGTTGTGCGAGTCGATGGCATAAAACTTGGGCGTGTCGACCTGGGTGGCCTTCGTCTTGAGCATCGACCGGGGTTCCCAGTCGCGAAGCTTCAGCCGACGAATGTCTTCCGTCTCGGCCTTCTTCTCTTCGGCGCGAGCCAAGCCGTTGCAGTTTACAACGAGGGCAGTACAACCAACCAAACCAAAGAGTAATCGCTTTGTCATGGGAGACCTTTCGAGGGTTGGAACGGTGGGGCAAAGGCAGGGATCAGGCGGATCTTCCGAGTGTCCATCCTTCAAACATAGGCTTTCGGCGGCCGGGAATCAAGCGGCCATCCCCGTCCAACGGTGGGTATGGGAGCACGAAACGCCGGACGATGGTGAATTCAATGTGTGGCACTGCTTGCCTCGAAGAACTCTCTCGTGTCGTACAACGTCGCACTGCTTGCGGTCTTCCGGCAGGATACGGTTTCCGGCAAGCAGTGCCGTCGTGCAAGGGCAACGTCAGTCAAGACTTCCGCAAGCAGTGGCACACACCCTGCATTGAAGCTCCCCAAGGAGACTCTTCAGTCCCTTGTGGCTTCCAGGGAATTCATAACGCGGAGATCGCCGCATTCACGAACCAGGCAGTCAGGCTGACCAGGCAGGCCAAGCAAAGATACCCGGTCGAAATCAGTCCCACATCGGCGCCGCTNNAACCCGCCAGCATCCAGTAGAGCAGCGAGGCCAACAAGCAAGCGAGAAACGTCAGGCCCCAATCAAGCATGAGCACGGCCAGAAGCAAGACAACCGCGTGCTGAAAGGTGGTCGTTCGAAAGCCGCGTCCGTACGCCTCGGCCAACGGTTCGCGCCACCGGGCAGCCATGGCGAGCGCGACCAACAGCGTCCATGCAAGAACCACGGCCCCGGCGATCTCGCCATGCCTCGCCGCGACAAATCCGCCGCGATGAAGCCAGTATTCGCCGGCCCACGTCGCGGACCTGTACAACAGCAGAAAGATCGACGGCGGCAACATGATGCAAAGAAGCCGCACGACACTGCTTCCGTTACCGCCCATGATCACTCCCCCTAGATCGTTCTTGTTGTGAAACTCGGCGTGACCAGTAGGTGGGGCGATTGCAGCACGTCTTGCCGGAATGGTGCAAGCCTCGCGGTGAAACTTGCTGCAATCGCCCATCTACCTTCGCGCTTTCGCGTCTTCGCGTGAGACAACAAAACGTCTATCCCCGGCTTTTCTCGGCCAACGACCGATAGTAGTTGATCGACCGTCGCAATCCTTCCTCGAAGTGGACCTGTGTCTCATAGCCCAACAACGCCCGGGCCAATGTGACGTCGGCCATGCTTTCGCGGACGTCGCCCACGCGCGGCTTGTCGTGGATCGGTTGGACGTCGGTGCCCAGCAGCCGGTTGAGCATGTCGATCAGGGTCAACAGGTCGGTCGACAGGCCGTTGGCGCAGTTGAGCATCCGGCCGGCCGCGCCCGACGCGTCGGCGGCCAGCAGGTTGGCGTGGACCACGTTTTCGACGTAGGTGAAGTCGCGAGACTGGCGGCCGTCGCCGTAGATCGTCGGCCGGCGGCCGGCGAGCAGTGCGGTGATAAACAACGGAATGACGGCTGAGTATTGACTATTGGGATCCTGCCGCGGGCCGAAGACGTTGAAATAGCGCAGCGCCACGGTCTCGAACCCATAGGTGGCCGTGAACGCCGAACAGTAGTATTCGCACGCCAGCTTGGCCGCGCCGTAGGGCGAGATGGGGGCTGGCAGGTCGGCCTCGCGCTTGCTGCTATTGGGCTGGTCGCCATACGCGCTGCTCGACGCGGCGTAGACCAGCCGCCGCACGCCCGCGCGACGCGCGGCGTCCAACAGGGTGATCGTGGCGGTGACGCAGTGGGCATGCGTGTCCAGCGGGGCTTCGACGCTGCGGGGGACCGAAGCCAGGGCCGCTTCGTGGAAGATGCACTCGACGCCCTCGACCACCTTTTCGACGGTGGCCGCGTCGCGAAGATCGCCTTCGACGAACTCGATGTCGCCGCGGAACGAGTCCATGTTCGACACGTGGCCCGTGCTCAGGTTATCGATCACCCGGACGCGGTCTCCACGTCGGACGAGGGCTTCGGCGATATGGGAACCGATGAATCCGGCGCCGCCGGTTACGAGAAAGGTTCGCATGATGGTTCGGCCTGGGCGTTAGGGCAAAGAAACGAGAAATCCGGTCAAGCAAGGCAATTTTAAGTCAAACGGGGCGAGTCGTCCAGTCGGGGATCAACTTGGCACGGCCGCTCTCGGACGTGGAATCACTCATAGGGTGGGGCGATCGCCGCAAGATGGACCAATCGAAGCCCAGCATCGCTTGTGCTCGCGGCGATCGCCCCACC
>DOEZ01000343.1 GCA_003532715.1 Planctomycetaceae bacterium | reverse complement strand
GCGGCGGGTTCCCGCGACCTGCTGACGGCCGTCGCCAGTTCGATGATCACGGTGGCCGGGGTGGTGTTCTCCATTACCATTGTTGCTCTCTCACTGACATCGAGTCAGTACACGTCGCGGGTTCTCCGCAACTTCATGCGCGACCGCACGAACCAGGTCGTGCTTGGCGTGTTCGTCGGCATCTTCGCATACTGCCTGGTCGTGCTCCGGACCATCCGGGGCGGCGATGAAGGAATGTTCGTGCCATCGCTGGCGGTGCTGGGCGGTTTGGCCCTGGCATTCGTCGGGATCGCCTTTCTGATCTACTTCATCCATCACATCTCGATGTCCATCCAGGCGTCGAGCCTTATCGCCGCGGCGGCCGAGGAGACGCTCTCGGCCGTCGATCACTTGTTTCCCAAGGGGCTGGGCGACAACGCCGACGAAGACACGGACGGCAACGCGGTGGCGGCCATCGGTGAGCAGACTTGGACTGCAGTCGGGGCTCGGAAGACGGGCTACATCGAGAGCATCGACGGAAACGCGCTTTTGGCTTTTGCTCGGAAGCACGGGACCATTGTGCGCATGGAACGCGGCATTGGCGAGTTCGTTGTCGAGGGCGCTGTGCTGATATCCGTCGCCGGTCCGAACGGGCCGGATGATGAGGCGGCGGCCAAGCTGAACGCGGTCTTCGTCATTGGCCGCCAGAGGACGGTGCAACAGGATGCCGGCTTCGGCATCCGGCAGATTGTGGACATCGCTATGAAAGCGCTGTCGCCCGGAGTGAACGACACCACGACCGCCGTGATGTGCGTGGACTATCTAGGGGCGATCCTCGCCCGACTTGCGGGTCGGCGGATTGCCACGCCTCAACGCCTGGCCGAGGGTGAGTTGCGTGTCATCGCCCGAGGCCCGTGCTTCGAAAGCCTGTTGGCCGAAGCGTTCGACCAGATCCGACAGAACGCCGAAGGCAACGTCGCGGTCCTGACTCGACAGCTTCAGACACTGGAAATCATCGCCGGCCAAACGGCGAACACCCGGCGGCGGCAATCGCTGCGGCAACAGGCGGAATTGATCGCCGCCGTGGCCGAGCGCACGATTCCCTCGCCGCACGATGGCGAGGGCGTCAGGGCCGCCTCGGTGCGTCTGTCCCAAGTTCTCGATGTGCCGAGCGTGTGGCCCGGTTCCCCATCAGAAATTTAGTCAGGACTGAGCTCGGACCCGGCGATGAATCGCCGGGCTACTTTCACGACGACCCTACGCGTCGAAAACGAACGAACCTGTGTGGCACAACGAGGGCGTTGCCCTGGGCTATTAAGTTAGGCCGTTGGGCCGTAAGTCGTGACGCTCGATCCTTGCGAAGCTATGGCCGTTCGGGCCGACGAGACCAAGAGTGGTCTGCCGCGTGACGGGTTCATTCATCTACGTTCCCCGCTCGAACATCGCCCGCCGACGGGAACCGGCCGCTCGCCGAAGATGACGTCGAGGTTCTCGGTGAGCCGGACGATTGTTTCCCAATCGCAGGAGAGGATGTCCTGCGAATGGGCCAGGTTGTTGCGGAGCGATTCCAGGCCCTTGATCATCTCTTCGCCTTTGCGGCGCGACTCGTAGCCGACTTGTGCCCGCAACACGTCGTCGCGGAGCGTGAGTTGGCCCTTGTCGGAGAATTGCAGGCAGTCGAGCACTTCGGCCGGCTGATTGCGGCGGCGGCGCTCGTCGGCCAGCGCCACGGCCTTTTCAAGCCTGCCCGGCGGAACCAGGTCTTTCCATGATCCTTCGGGAAAGCGGTCGTCGATGAGCCGCACCAGACCCATTTCGATGATCGAGACCATGCCGAAGAGCCACATCCGCGCCGGCGGTTTCTGCAAGTCGGTCCGCGTGACGATTCCCCCAACCTGGCCGAATGTCGTGACGAACAGCCGCGAATGGGTCGTGAGGAGTTGCACCGCTGCGGGGAAACAGAGCGACTGGGCGACGATCGCGTCGGGCTCGAAAGGGCGCACATGGTCGCCACACGCACCCTCGGTCAAATCGTCGCGCTCGACATAGCCGACAATCGCCCCCTGGTTGCGGACGCCGACCACGCGATACCGCTTTTCGATCATCGCCCACGTTACCTCAGTGCAGGAGGCCGCGTGGTCGAACGACGCCAACGACTCGGCGATGTCGCCGATCGAGAAGTTCTCGGTGAAAAGCCGCTTCATGTGCCGCGTGGTCGCCAGGGAGGTGCGCATGGGGTTTTCTTCCACAAAGACTTTCTGGTGGGGCTCGCTGAGCTCGACCCACCCTACATCTCGACGCACCCTACATCGGTTTTCGTGTGGAAACTACTTCGCTTTGAACACCAAGGTTGCCAGCGGCGGGAGCGTGATTTGGATCGAGGCGGGCCGGCCGTGCGACGAGATCGTCTCGGCCGCGACGCCCGGCGCGTTCCCCATGTTCGATCCCGCGTAGAACGTCGAGTCGCTGTTGAAAATCTCTTCGTACCAACCCGGCCGAGGCACGCCGTGGCGGTAGCCAACCCGGGGGACCGGCGTGAAGTTGCACGCGACGACGACGAACTCGTCGGGGTTCATGCCGCGACGGACGTAGCTCAACGTGCTGTTCTCGTGGTCGTGACAATCGATCCACTCGAACCCGGAGCCCTCGAAATCGAGTTGGTGCAAGGCCGGCTCGCGACGATACAGGTGGTTCAAGTCGGCGACGCATTTCGACAGGCCCTGGTGCGACTCCCACTGGAGCAGGTCCCATTGAAGGCTCGCGTCGTAGTTCCACTCGTTCCACTGGCCAAAATCGCACCCCATGAACAAGAGTTTCTTGCCCGGATGCGTCCACATGTAGCTGTACATCAGCCGAAGATTGGCGAATTTCTGCCACAAGTCGCCCGGCATCTGGTCGAGCAGCGAACCCTTGCCATGAACCACCTCGTCGTGCGAAAACGGCAGCACGAAGTTCTCGTGGAAGGCGTAGATGAGGCTGAACGTCAACTCGTCGTGGTGGTACTTGCGGTGGACCGGCTCGTGACGCATGTAGCCGAGCGTGTCGTTCATCCAGCCCATGTTCCACTTCAGGCTGAACCCCAAGCCGCCCAGATAGGTCGGCCGCGACACGCCGGGCCACGCGGTCGATTCCTCGGCAATGGTCAGCACGCCCGGATGTTGCAGATGGGCCTGTTCGTTCAGTTGTTTGAGAAAACCGATGGCTTCGAGGTTCTCGCGTCCGCCGTACTGGTTTGGAAGCCAGTCGCCGTCGTCCCGGCTGTAGTCGAGGTAGAGCATCGACGCGACCGCGTCGACGCGGATGCCGTCGATGTGGTATTTGTCGAACCAGAACAGCGCGTTGGAGACCAGGTAGTTTCGCACCTCGTGACGGCCGTAGTTGAAAATCTTCGTTCCCCAGTCGCGGTGCTCGCCCTGGCGCGGGTCGGCGTGTTCGTACAGCGAGGTTCCGTCGAACTGGGCCAGGCCATGCCCGTCGCGAGGGAAGTGGCCGGGCACCCAATCGAGAAGGATGCCGATGCCGTTTTGGTGGCACAGGTCGACGAAGTACATGAAATCCTGGGGCGTGCCGTAGCGGCTGGTCACCGAGTAGTAGCCGACCGTCTGATAACCCCAACTGCCCGAGAATGGGTGCTCG
>DOEZ01000306.1 GCA_003532715.1 Planctomycetaceae bacterium | reverse complement strand
AGGTCACGACGAAATCGCCGTCGCCGTCCATCGCCACGGAGGCGTAGATCGCCGTCGGGTTGTCGGTCACGCGGAACTCGGTCAGCGCCGTCGTCGTCGAAAGCCGCTGGCCCTCGGTGGTTTCGGTCCAAACAACGTTGTACAGCCGCGCGAAGACGCCCAGACCGGCTCCCTCGTCGGTCCAAACGATCACGTGCCGGCCGTCGGCGTCGCCCGCGATCGATTGCGGGCTGTTCGGCAGGTTGGCCGCGTTGGTCACCGACGGATCGAGCAAAAACTGGTCGCCCGGCGACGTGGGGTTGACGGGGATATCGTTCTGAGGGTTGGTGGTTATGTGGAAATCGCGAGCGAAGTTGCCGCCGTTGGTGTCGTAGCCGTTCGAATTCAGCGGGTTATCGTGGACGTCGCGCAGCGAGTTCTTCGCGACGATCTGGTAATGGCCGTTGGTCAGCGGCGTCGTGCCGTCACCCTGGACGCCGTTAGCGTCGATGACCAGCACGGCTTCCCACTTGTTGCTTCCCACCTCGGCCAGTCCCATGTCGACCGAGATGTTCATGCCGTAGAGAATTTGGCTGATGCCGCCGTTGATCTCCGCGCCCGTCTCGACGTTGATCAACGACCAGTTCTCCGGGTTCAGGACGCTGTGCGTCGCGCTGGCCGTGTTCATCGCCTCGGTGAACGTGACCACAACGTATTGCATCGGGTCCTGCACCTGCCCGCCCTGCTTCAGCCGGCTTCCGTCGGCCAACAGGAAATCGGTCACCCTCGGGCCAAAGTTGTCGGTGCTTTCCTCAATCTCGCGGAAGTAGACGTTCGTCGCGCCAGGAATCCCGTCGGTCATCTCTTCCCACGTCGTCCAGGCCACGACGAAACTCCCGTTGGGCTGCATCGCGGCCGAAGCCTCGCCCTGATACTGGCCGTCGTTGCCGTAGGCGAATTGCGTGAAGACGGGCGCGGCGGCTCGCACATCGCCAATCTCCATGTCCTGCCCGCTGGTGCCGAGACCAAGAATTATATCAATGTCGTGCATGTCGCCCGCGAACGAAATCTCGTAGGCGACGTAGAAACCCTGGCTGTCGGGCCAGGCCCACGGCGTGCCCATGCGGACATCATTCTCAGGAATGTTGTCGACGCGGCGCACGGTGACCGTGCCCGACCAAAGGTTGTCCGGCCAGTAGGCGTCTATTGCGTCCTCGATTGCATCCTCAATACGGACTGCCACCCCATCGGCGTTCAACGGTCCATTGTTGGGCAGATAGGGCAAGGTAATCTCAATGTTGTTCCACGCCGCGCCCGTTACCGTGCCATCGTCGTTGGGAAGCCGTGCGATTCTTAGCGAAATATCACCGCTGTCCGCTCGCGAATCGAGTTGGAGAATATACCTGGTGTTCTGGCCGTCGCGCTCGTTGTTCACGACGCTGTCCTGAGCCAAGACGTTCAGGGAACCCGATCCCGGCTGCCAGGCCGCGTCGTAGCTGCTGAAGAAGACGCCGTTTGCCTCGCCGCGAAGCATGTTGGCAGCGGTCGCCAGAACCGCGTTGAGCCGCCCGAGCTGCTCGTCGCTGGCGCCCGAACTGACGGCGGTGGCCAAAACGAATTCGATCACCGAGTCCATGTCGGTGTAGTCGCCGCCGTGGCCGGGAAGCTCGGGGGTCGGTTCCGCGACGAGTCCGCTGAGATAGGGCAACAAATCGGCGTTTTTGTTCGCGTTGATCCAATTCGCGAAGAACTCGGGACCCATGACGACGTCGTCCGACACGTCGGTGCCGAATCCCTCGTAGACGCCCGTGATGTCGCCGTCGGCGTCTAGCATGAGTTGGCTGCCCCACGTATGACCCGACCAGCGCGTAACCGGCGTGCTGGTGAGCTCCGCCGAGTTCACGCGAAACTCGTTGCGAACCACGAACAGACTCTCCGCGTCGAGAGAATACATCACCCCGTAATTCTGAACGCTCACTCGCGTCTGACCGCCGACCGGGTCGGTTCCCCGGATCACGCTGTAACCGATCACGAAGTTCCCGTCGGCGTCGAAATCGGCCGTCGGATAGCCGCCGCTTCCGCTGTTCGCTTCACTTTGCGAAACGTTGGTGACATACCACGCGCCGCTGGCGCTCATGTCGGGCAGGTAAAGCCGCGCGGCCACGACCGACGTGAACCCGACGTCGGGATCCAAGTAGTTCGGATCGTCCGTCTCGCACCACGTGAGCAGGAGGTGGCCTTGCTCGCTCATGGCCACGTAGGGATCGAAGTGAATGTTCGTGTCGGTCACTCCGGTCGGATCCAGCACGATCGACTCGCTGCCGAGCCGGTCTCCGTCGCGGTTGTATCGCTGGAACGATACGTGGTTGTTGAAGCTCAGCGGCTGCCCGGTGCTGACCCAGGCAATCGTGAAATTGCCGTCATAGTCCATGCCGATGGCGGGCTGGTCCTGCAGGCCGTTGGTGACCGTATTGACCTGGAAGGCGTTGCCCAGTGGCGCAACGCAATAAACGTCGGTGCCGTCGACTGTGACGAAATCGGGCGATTCCTTGTAGGCCGTCGGACTGAAACGCCGCGCGTAGATGTCGCTGATGCTTGGGTTGTTCGTTCCGGCGGTGTAACTCGTCCACGTGATAACGAAGTCGCCGTCGGAGTCCATGGCGACGGCC
>DOEZ01000266.1 GCA_003532715.1 Planctomycetaceae bacterium | reverse complement strand
TCGGAATCATCGGGTATAATTGCGGATTTCTGGCCTTCGGCCGCTGGCTCGTCCGCAGGCATCCGAGCGTCTACGCCCAACGGGCTCAGTTGGCGGCCTGCGTCCAGATCATTCTCGACCTGATCTTCCTCACGCTGGTGTTGCACGGAGCCGGCGGGATCGAGAACCCGTTCTTCATCTTCTACGTGTTCCACATGGTAATCGCCACGTTGCTGTTGCCGGCGCGCGACGTATTCGGCCTCGCTGGCCTCGCGATCTTCCTGTTCGCGGGTATGGCGTTCGGTGAGATGAAGGGGTGGTGGCCGCACGCATGTTTGTTCGATTGCCGGTCGCAGTACCGCGAACCTCGGTTTGTGCTGACCACGCTGACGGCATGCGCCAGCGCCCTGCTGATCGCGGTGTACCTCGGTACGTCCATTGCCCGCCAGTTGCGATCACGTGCGTCGGAGGTGTTGCGACTGCGAAGCGAGTTGGCTGTGCGCGCCGAGGAGCTCGAACGGTCGAACTCGGCATTGCGCGAGCTGGACGAAATGAAGACGCAGCACTACAACAAGATCTCGCACGAGCTCAAGGCTCCGTTGGCCGCGCAGAAAACGCTGCTTAACGCCTCGCTGCTTGAACTGGACGCGGTGGCGACGGATGCGACGCTGGCGCGGATTCGCCGGGCGATGGCGCGGGGCGACGAGATGCTGGCGCTGGTTAGCGACTTGATGGTGTTGGCGAAGATGCGAGCGTTGAGCGGTCGGCTGGCGTTGGAGTGGGTGGATCCCATGGCAAGCGTGCGTCCGCTTCTGGATGACGAGGAACTCCGCGCCCGCGAAAAAGGGCTGAATTGGCAAGTGCGGATATCGGAAAAGTTGCCGCGGATCCGCAGCGAGCCGCGCGCGTTATCCATGATCGCGGGGAACCTGGTCTCGAACGCGATCAAATATACACCGATCGGCGGAGACGTCCGGTTTACGCTCAAGAGCGAAAACGATCATCTGGTTCTGGAAGTCGCGGACAGTGGGATTGGTATTGCTTCCGAGGATCTGGATCGAGTCGGACACGAGTTCTTTCGCACCAGGCAGGCGCGCGATTCGGGGGCGACGGGGACGGGGCTCGGCCTGACAATCGTGAAGTCGCTGGTTGAGGGCATGGCGGGCGATTTTCACATCGAGAGCAAACTCAACGAAGGCACGACCGTCACCGTCCGACTGCCGCTGTCGCCGTCGGAAGCGGTGGCTTGAAACAGACTCGTCGAGAACGTCCACCTCACCATGGGCGATCTGGCGAGACAGTTCGCCAGCGACGGTATAACCGACCAGAAGCTCGCATTGCTCTGCTCGATGCTTGTCACGGCGTACCCGTGCATCACCTGCTCGGTTCACCGAGCAAAGGGATAATGCCCACCGAAAAAATCGTCAATTGAACCACCAAAGCCGCCGATGGAACCACCACCCGGCGGCTTCTCGTTCGCACGGGTCGAATACAGACCGCACAATGCCACTTCTGGCTGTCCATGGATTGACAAAAAAGGGTAGTTGACATGGTGGGCCAAGAGGCTATATTTGGAAGACCTCTGCAAACGATTACCATTTGGTAAGCTGTTTTATGACAGGTGGCATGGACCCAGATCTTGTCGAATCTGAACTCCACCGCTTCGAGGATCTCTGCCGCGAGCGAGGTCTGCCGCTGACAGTGCAGCGACGCGAAATCCTCCGCACGGTGCTCGAGCGCGACGATCACCCGACCGCCGATCAAGTCTTCGACGCCGTCAAGCAGCGCATCACGGGGCTGTCTCGAACCACGGTCTATCGCGTGCTCGATACATTGGTCGACTTGGGCGTCGCGCGCCGGCTTCATCATTCCCGCACCTGCGCGAGGTTCGACGGNNCCTCGTGTGTCGTCTGTGCGATCGGGTGATCGATCTGGATAGTCCGAGTTTCGATTCCCTGCCCCTTCCCGCATCCAACGAACACGGATTTCGTGTTGAAGATTTCTCGGTGCAAATCACGGGGGTTTGTGCCCAGTGCGATCAAAAACTGTCCTCCGGAAACCAAACGAAAAGGAACGAGTAAAATGTGCGATCCATCCGACGTGGTTGAATTCGGCCACTACCACCCGCCCGAAACCAATCGAATTCCTCTTATAGGCGAAAAGGCGCCCTCGTTCGAGGCGGTTACGACGCAGGGTCCGATTCGATTTCCCGAGGATTTCGAGGGAAGCTGGGTCGTCCTGTTCAGCCACCCGGCCGACTTNNCGGTCTGCACGACCGAGTTCATGGCGTTCGCGAGCCTGGCGGAGCAATTCGAGTCGCTCAACTGCAAGCTCCTCGGTCTGTCGATCGACAGCAACTACAGCCACATTGCCTGGCTGCGGACGATCAAGGAGAAGATCAAATACAAGGGCAAGGAAGGCGTCGAGGTTCGTTTTCCTGTCATTGCCGACCTGAAGATGGACGTGGCCAAGAAGTACGGCATGGTGCAACCGTCGACGGACGACTCGCACGCGGTTCGGGCCGTGTTCATCATCGACCCCGAGGCGAAGGTTCGCGTCGTGTTGTATTATCCGATCAGCACCGGCCGCAACTTCCCCGAAATCCTTCGCATCGTCGTCGCCTTGCAGACGACCGACAAACACGGCGTGGCCACCCCGGCCGACTGGCAGCCGGGCGACGCGGTGATCGTGCCACCTCCCGGCTCGTGCGGCACGGCCCAAGAGCGCGTCGAGGGAAAAGAAGAAGGGATCGAGTGCCTCGACTGGTTCCTCTGTCTCAAGCAGATGCCCAAGGAAAAACTGAACCTTCCGCCGATGTGGCGGTAGTCATGATGATTAACTCTTTTTGACGGGAGGGAAGCTCATGGTTCGCGTGAAATCACCCGGAGGCCGCGCCTGGCTCGCCGCGTTGAGCGTGGCTCTGTGCGGAGCCGTCGTGCTCGTTGCAGTGGCGGCCGAGGACGCGAAAAACAAGGACATACCCCGCGACAAGCTCGGAGCCGCCGACGTTGAGTACCAAGAACAGGTGCTCGACAGGCTGTTGCCCCAGGCGGACGCGGGCAAGGTTCCCGCCGGCGTCGACCCGGATACTTGGCAAGCCTTGATTCCGAAGGACAACCAGCCCACGCCCGAGCGACTCGCCCTGGGCAAGAAGC
>DOEZ01000573.1 GCA_003532715.1 Planctomycetaceae bacterium | reverse complement strand
TTCGAAAAGATGCTCTACGACAACGCCCTGCTCGCCGCGTGCTATCTCGAAGCGTGGCAGGTCGGCGGCGGTTCCATGCATCGCCGCGTCGTCGTAGAGACACTCGACTACGTCCTCCGCGAAATGACGCACCCCGGCGGTGGCTTCTACAGCGCTCAAGACGCCGATAGCGACGGCGGTGAAGGAACGTTCTACCTTTGGACCGCCGACGAAATCCATCGATTGCTTGGTCGGGTGCCGGGCAAGAGGTTCTGCGAGGTCCATGGCGTGACCGACGAGGGAAACTTCGAGGGCCGGAACATCTTGTATCGTCCCGACGTCTTCCAAGACGTGGGCATGTCCAGTGAGGAGCGATTGGCTTGCGAACGCGAGTTGGCCGACAACCGGCGCGTGCTGCTCGAAGCACGCGCCCGGCGCGAATGGCCGGGCCGCGACGACAAGATCCTAGCGAGTTGGAACGGCCTGATGATCGACGCCATGGCCCGCGCCGGGGCGGCGTTGGACGAGCGGCGTTATCTGGAGGCCGCCGCCCGGGCCGGCGACTTTCTGCTGACCGAATTGCGCGATGATGGCGGCCGTTTGTGTCATGGGTGGTGTGGTGAACCGTCGCCGATAGGGGCGTATCTCGACGACTACGCATCCCTGGCCGAGGCGTTCATCACGCTCTACGAGACGCGCTTCGAGCCGCGTTGGCTCGACGAGGCCGCTCGGCTGGCCGACCAGATCCTCGCCCGGTTCACCGACCACGCTCGCGGAGATTTCTTCCAAACCGCCGACGATCACGAACCGATGATCGCCCGCGGCCGCGACATCTACGATTCGCCGGTTCCCAGCGGCGGCGGGTTGGCCACGATGGCCCTGCTGCGCCTCGGCAGTCTGCTCGACCGCGAAGACTATCGCGAGGCGGCACGACGCGCGCTGCGGGCGCGGGCCGATTCGCTAAACCGATTCCCCCAGGCCACGTGCCAGATGCTTTTGGCGCTGGATTTCCATCTCCGCCCGACCAATGAGATTGCGATTGTCGGCGGTGCGGATCCGACGGACGATCGGACGATCTTGGCCGAGTTGCACCGGCGATTCGTTCCGAACAAGGTAGTCGCCTACGCGAAGGACGCATCACTCGAACGGAAACGACATCCGGCGATTCTCGCCACGAAAGAACCGATCGGTCCCGGCCCGACCGTCTATGTATGCCGAGAGAAAACCTGCCGGCCGCCGCTGGTGGGCGTCGATGAAATCCTTCGTGCCTGGAACGAATTGGCCGGGCATCCCACCAACGACCGCCCGTCGCGTCCCGACGCCGCCGGGCCGACCGGCCCGGATATCGATGGACGCGGCGTGTCTATGTTTCCGTCATAACGCAAAGACACAAAGACGCAAGGACGCGGAGCAGTCATGCGAAATCCCTCGCGTGCTTGCGTCATCGCGCCTTTGCGTTAAGAAGAGAACGAAATGATCGCGCCCGATTCGTGCTTCTCACGATCTGCCGGGCCGGGGGCCGCTTCGCTCCGTTTCACGGTGGCGATGGGCAGTCGTCCG
Organism: Planctomycetaceae bacterium; assembly: GCA_003532715.1. GTDB lineage: Bacteria > Planctomycetota > Planctomycetia > Pirellulales > Thermoguttaceae > UBA11386. The sequence goes on along the minus strand of DOEZ01000573.1, from coordinate 1,495 downwards.
TCGGTATACCACCGGTCGCTGCCGCCGTTGCGGCCTTCCAGCTTGGTGTGGAATCCGTCGATCCAGTCGATGTCGACGAGCAGGTGGTGCCGCGTCAGGTCGTCGAGGAGTTTGTCCCGCTCGGCATCGACGTCGGCGTCGATGTGGTGGGTGATCTGGCCGGTCGTGTGGCTCAATCCGACGCTCGTATCGCGCGTTGCGGCCCCGGCCCACAGCGGGCGGCCACGGTCGCCGCGCTTCTCCGACCGCCAGAATCGAACGTGGTGACGCCGCCTGGGATCCATGCCGATCGGTTGCTGAAATGCCAAGTCTTGCTTGCGGCCCCAAACGTACAGGTCGCTCACCGGCGCCGTGTCGTACGACCGGCGGCGGATTGTCGCCTCGGCGATGCGCAGCGAACTCTTCACGGTGATCGGATCGGCCGGATACCACTCGGCATCGAGCATCGCCCCCACGATCTCCTCTTCGGTGCCGACCAGGGCGATATTCAGCGGATCGCCCGGAATCCCGTTCCGCGTCACCGCGACGCACGGCGTATCGGCAAGTGCCGGATGGTGCCGAGTCGCAAAACGCCAAGCCAGCGGCAAGAGAAAGTAAGCCGCCACAAGCCACGCGACCAAGACCAACACGAGAATCCGCACCGGCCGGAAACACTTCCGCCGGCTCGGACGTGATTCGGCCGACACTTCGCGCGCGATGGGTTCATTCATTTTCGTCCCCCGGCAAGTATTCAGTCGTTTGAAGTGGCCTTTGAAGATCGGAAAAAGGGGGAAGGGGGAAAAACCCCGATTGGGTTCTTGTTCTCAATGACGCTGACATCAATATGCAGAATGTCAGCCGGATTCGCAAGCAACGATATGTCGTTACGCAACTCTCGCTTGCGATTCTGGTTTGTGTTGGCTCGTGAATAGATTTGCCCCGACTGATCGGCGACGGCTCATTCCGAGCCAGAAGAGAAGGGCGGTTAGCATGGCCACGAATGATGGTTCAGGCACCGTGCCGGTGGACGCCTGCTCGGCGGGCGTACTCGGACACCAATTCGCGGCGAGGATTGAAGCGTCGACCGCGTTGACGGTGCCATCCGCATTGAAATCGCCCTGTGTCCATCCGCCCGCCTGGCCCCAGTGAGCCGCCAGCGTTGCCGCATCCGCCGCGTCTACATAGCCGTCACCGTTTGCGTCACCGGGGAGGCGTTCAGGCACGCCTGCTATCGACTGAATCCAATCGATATGCTGGGAAACGCTGGTTGCGCCCCAGGGATCGCTGTAACCCGAGTAAGGGACGGCCCAATTATGCACGGCAACAAGCTGGCCATCGAAAAACCACCCACCACCGCTATCAATGTTCAAACCACCACCGCCGAGATGTTGGTATATAATGGTCTGGAAAAACTGGGCGCGCCAATAAGGTGGATTCGTTTGCGGTCCGATAAGGGCTGCAGGAGGCGAATTCATAATGAAGCGACGGAAGTTTACGGCGGCTTTCAAGGCGAAGG
>DOEZ01000310.1 GCA_003532715.1 Planctomycetaceae bacterium | reverse complement strand
GACGCCCAACAGCCCGCGCGCAGCCGGAATCGCTCGCCGGGGCGTGCTGACAACGCCGATCGCGAGGGGATCCTTGTCCAACCCGGGCACGGCCACCCATTGTCCGACCTTGGGATCGGTGAGCCCCCATTCGATGTTCGGCAGATCGACCGCGTCGATCTTGAGCATGGCCAGGTCGAATTGCCCGACCACGCCGATCGTGCGAGCTTCGAGTTCTCGTCCGTCCGCCAATCGGACCACCACGCGGCCCTTCAATTCGCTCGCCTTCGTCAGAATCCAGCCGTCGGGTCCGACGATCGTTCCCAGCGCAACGTCCTTCTTGTCGCAGCGGATCCGTACGACGCATTTCGCCGCCTTGGCAACCACCTCTCGGAAGGCGGCCTTGACCTGCTCCGTGTCGCGCTGCGGCATCTTGTCGGCCCAGGCGACACTCTTCTTCAAATCCTCCCAATTCTCGAGATAGACGTCGATCGGAACATGGTAGTTGCGGTCCATGGGGCCGCCGATGCGGCTGTTGATCCCGATCAATTCTCCGTCGAGATTGAACAACGGCCCCCCCGAATCGCCGCTGATCAATGGGCAATCGGTCTGAACGGCGCGATCCTCGAGTCGCAGAATGCGGCCCATCCGGACCACCGGAGGCCGGCCCGGAATGTAGCCGAGCGGGTGGCCGATCGCGACGCACCAATTGCCAACGTTGATCGAATCCTTCGCGGCCGGATTGACAAAAGGCCACTTGCCGTCGTCGGTGATCTTCATCATGCCGGCGTCGGCGCTGCTGAAGACGCCCAGGCTGACGCCGTTGTAGACCTTTCCGTCGTGCGTGGTGAAGACGGCCTTCTGACCAGGCTTCTGGGCGACGTGGCCGGCGGTCAGTATCAGGCCGTCCTCGCTCACCAACACGCCGCTGCCGCGCGACGGTCCAATCTGAATGCCGACAACGCACTTAATGGCTTTCTCGGCGACGGTTCTGAATTTCCCTTCGATTTCGAGCAGTTGCGGAACATCTTTCGGCACCGTGTTGCCGTCTTCGATCTTCGGAACGGCCGGCTCGGGGTCGGTGGCCGTCGCCGGCAAGCCGAGGAGTCCAAATGCCAGGAGAAGCACGAGCACGGCGCGAATCGCAACGCCCCCGCGCCGCCCGGCCAACGCCTCGTTGCCCGCCCGTCGGCCGACGCGACTGTCGCCGTAGGAGGTTCGTGCCCCGTGATGGTTGTTCAGCGTTCCGATCTGATGGAGCAGCACGAGAGAGTTCTCCTCGGGAAAACGATTTCTATTGGGCATTTCACGCGGGGTCGCGGTTGTCGCATCGTCGTTCGACTCCACGTTCCACGGGAAGAAGACGGTGGGTAGGTGGGGAGAGGCGATGGCTCCAAGCCTCCATTATGCTTGGAACCCGTTCGAGAAGCAAGCAGAAGATACCTCCCGGGCGGGATGGCGATTCCGCGCGAATGCCGCTTCTTCATCGGGTCGCGATGCAATATGAAATCGCGAATGCGCGCGTCTTGACGACGTTACATTCCCGATCCGGGACGTTGCGGGAGTCGCGTGACCGAATCAAGCAGTAACCCGACAAGGGGGGGGCTATTGGTTTTGTGGGGCACGCGATGCCATACAGGGGAATTGCTGCTGTCTGGGCCGAACGACGGCTCCGATCGCTTTGCGGCACAAGACGCTTCGGCAATTCCTCCGAGCAACGTAGGTTCAGAAATGCTCGGGCCCAGTGCTTGACCTGCCCATCGCTAATGGCGAGTCTACGCTTGTTACGCGTCGCCGCCGTTTCCGCTAATCCCCTTGAATCTTCGTCCACCGAGTATGGAAAGAGAGCCACAAGACGGTAGTCTCGTGGCTCGGATGCGTCAATTCATATGTCGCGACCTTGCGCTGGGCAAGCCTATTTCTTGAACACGGCCGCGACGTCGGGGTGCAAGCCGGCGTACTGTCCGACAAACTTGGTTCGTTGTTCGTCGAGAGCCTGTTGCTCCTTGCGAAACTCGTCGGCCGAAAAGACCCGATCGGGGTGCAGCAGGACCGAGTCGACGGACGGAACCTCGTCGGGCACCAGAAGGCCGGTCTTGTCCGAGCGGGTCCATTTCGGTAATTCGTCACGCAGCACGGCGTCGAGAATGTTCATCGTGTCGCGCAAGCGAATGTCGCGCATCGACTCGCCCTTGCCGATCCATCCGGTATTGATCAGATAGCAGTTGATCTGCCTATTGCTTCTGAGAATGTCGTAGAATAGATTGGCGTGGGCCGCTCGATCGCCCGCCACGAACGGATCGTAGAAGAAAACATTCTTGATCTTTCCCGCCTGTGTCGGGTCGCCCGCCGACGACTCCATCGATTGGCCGAGAACCATGAACGCGGTGGCTTGCTCGTGGGTCAGCTTGGCGATGGCCGGAATGATGCTGCCTCGCGAAATGATGAAGATGTTGTCGACTCGCTCGGCGTTGATTTCGTTGCCGGCATGCATGAAGTCGCGGCGTTCGATGACGGCACGCCCGTTGGCGGTTCGCTCGACGTTGAAAAAATCGATCGATCCGTCCTCGTTAACGTGGACGTTTTCGAGAAACGTCTCGGGGCGGAGCGAGCCGTAGTAGGCCTCGATTTGGTCGGCCGGGCCGAGCCCCTCGGTCTTGACGAACAATCCACCCGCCTCGAATCCGCAAAACGAGCCGTCCTTCCGCAAGATGCCCCCGTCGTCCTGAATGAGCCAGGATCGTTCGAGTCCCTTTCTCGCCAACACCTTGCACGACGTGCTCGTCTTGCCGTTGGCGCTGAGCGCGACGAACAGCGAGGCCGTCGTTCGGTAGCTTCCGTCGGGCTTCTGCAGCGTGTCCTTGCGGCAGCCGGCGTGCAAAAACAGCGCATCGCCCTTCTGCTTGGCTCGCCAGTCCTCGGCCGTGAAGACGCCCTTCTTCCATTCGCCGAAGTAGTTCGTATTCCGGGCGAACTTGATGAGTCGTCCGTCGTCGGACAGCGCATTGCGAATCGAAATACTTTTTTGGGGAAGAACCTTGGCCTTGTTGTTCTCGAATTCGTCATCGAAGAACATGATGACCTGGTGGGTCGGTTCCTCGACCTGGGTGGGTTTGAATAGTTTGCATCCCGCGAAAGCGACGTGGGCGAATCGTTTGGGCAATATCAGCCGCGCCGTGACTCCCTCGCTCCCGTCGGCCACGATGACGTCGACCGCGACCAGGGTTTCCTTGCCCAAGCACGCGACGGCCGACTCGAGCAACTTCGTTTCTTCGTCGCCAAAAGGTGCGTCGATGTTGTTGCGAGTGAACATGGCCGCGCGCGACATCGGTTCCGATTCGCAGGCGATACTGCCGTACTTGGTGACAACCACCCCGGGCTCTTCCATCGCCAAGGCGCGCAACTGATCGTTGCTTGGGTTATGGATCAAGCGGCCCTCTTGTCGTGCCGCATCAAAGACTTCCTTGGCCGCTTGCCGGAATTGCTCAAACATCGAGGTTCTCCACTCTCTCTTGCTGTCGTGGCCGATGGGTGTCGCGTGGAAGACGTCGAGAAACGTTCACGCGGCACGCAGGGCGAAGAGGCATGCCGCCGAGAGGCCGAAGCCTTACCCCGGCGTCGCCCGCCCTGGGCCGAGAAGGGTCAAACCGTGAAGTATGCCCGCGGAGTGCCTGCGACGCAAGTCCAAATGGGGAAGAATCGCGAACGCGGGACGAGCCCGGCAAGCCCCGTGAGACGACACGCCGCTTCTCGCTCGACCGCGCGATGCGTGCCATTCCGGCGC
>DOEZ01000376.1 GCA_003532715.1 Planctomycetaceae bacterium | reverse complement strand
CCTTCACCTCGCGAAGGTACATCGCCCCCCAATCGAGCATCCCGTAGCGGACGAAATAGACGAACAGATTCGCGAAGGCGAAGACCCAGAGGAATTTGTTCTTCAGGATATGATCGACGAAGATTTCGCGGGTTGAAAGCTCAGCCTCTTGCGTTCCGTGGATACGTTCCAGCTCGGTGTAGTCGTTTCGGAATTCCTCGATCGACGGAAGGCCGACCGATTGGGGCGTGTCGCGCAGCTCGCGAAACAAGTAGACCGCGCCGGCCATCGCGATGGCCGCGGCCACGTAGAACGCGGCTCGCCAGCCGCCGAAATGGAACGCCGAAAGGGTGGCGACTTGCGGGGCGAGGATTCCGCCCACGTTGGTGGCCGTGTTCCAAATCGAGAAGACGGTTCCTCGCTCGCGAACGCTGAACCAGTGGCCGATCGAGCGGCCGCAAGGAGGCCATCCCATGCCCTGAACGACGCCGTTGAGAGCCCAGACGGCCATGTGAGTCGAATAACTTGAACTCGAAGCAAACGCCACGTTGCACGCGGCCGACAAGAACAGGCCGCAGGCCATGAACTTTCGCGGGTCGCTCCGATCGGACAGCGAACCCATCAGGAATTTGCCTATTCCGTAGGTTAGCCCGGTGACCACGCTGAGGTTGCCGAGCATCGTCTTGTCGTAACCCAGCGCGAGCCCGATGTCCATGCTGACCGGCGAATAATTGTTCCGCACGATGTAGAACATGGCGTACCCGAGGTACGTCGCCATCAGGATCCGCGCGCGATAGCGCGGATAGAGCCGCTGGATTTCTTCCTCGGGCAGACGGTCAATGTGGGGCGCGGGGGCGAAGAATCGAAAGAAACGCTCAAGCATGGTTCGTCCTAAATCTCCTTGTCGGCCTCGCACGCTATCAGCCCAAAGAGCTGAGACTCTATAGCCATGGGCAACGCCCACGGGATCGGGCCAACACCATCGACAAAAGCCCTGTAAGGGCAAAACTTATCGCGCGCGTCGCGGATCAGTCGTGCCCTTGCAGGGCGAACACCCGGAAGGCATCGTGACCGCGGGCGTTGCCCGCGGCTATCAAGTCATGGCCCTTCGGGCCGAGCAAAATGAACCATTTAGGGTGAAATGGACTATCCCGGGTGAAATGAACCATTTCGAGCATTTCACCCGATCATTGGGTTGCTACTGGCGTCAGCGCCCGTGGTTGTCCACGCTAGACCGTCTTCACGCGTGCGGCGCACGAACCGCACTTGGGAGGTTTCAGCACGGGATGGTCCGGCCCGGCAACTTCGGTCGCACGACGATAACGGTCGAGTTCCGCTCGACGCGTATTATCGTCCCAACCGAGCCGCGCGCCCATCCACCCGGCGACCGATTCGGCGATTTCGAGATGATTCCGGTGGTAGTACCGCCAACTGGCGCGGCGCATCATCACGTCGTCAAGGTGGATGGCCCACTCGCGATCGGTGTAGTGTTCGACCGCCGCTTGGCCGACCTCCGGGGGGACGATCGTGCTCACGCCGTCACACTGCTCGGGCGTCAGCAGCGGTTCGACCGCCGTGCGGCACGGACGCGCGTTGCATCCGAGACGTCGCACGACCTGATCGACGGCCTGCTCGGCCATCAGGCGATAGGTGGTCAGCTTGCCGCCGGTGATGTCCCACCAACCGGGTTCCCCCATCTTGATTTCATGCCGCCGCGAGATGTCCGACGGATTGCCGTTTCGATCGGCCACCAGCGGACGCAACCCCGACCAAGTGCTGATGACGTCGGCGGGCGTAATTCCCGCGTCGGGAAACAACGTGGCGATCACCTCCAGAATGTAGCGTACGTCCTCGGCGTCGCAAGTGGGTGACTCGATGGGGCCGTCGTAGTCGGTGTCGGTCGTCCCCAGAATGACGCGTTCGCCCCACGGTATGGCAAAGAGAATCCGGTCTCCCTCGGTCAGAACGACCGCGTCGGGCACGGGCAGCCGCCCGCGGTCGATCACCAGATGCACGCCTTTGGTCAGACGCAACTCGGTGCGGCTGTGGGGCAGTTTGTCGGACCAGGGACCGGTGGCGTTGATGACTGACTTCGCGCGAACTTCGAACAACGCCCCGTTCACGGTCTCTTGCACGCGGCAATGCCAAATATCGCTGCAACGCTCGGCGTCATCGAACTGCGCCTGGTTCAAAACGACGGCACCGTGGGCGGTAGCTGATCGAAGCGTGTCGAGAACCAGTCGCGAGTCGTTGGTCAGGCCGTCATAGTACCGAACCGCGCCGGTGATTCCCCGGGGGTTCAGTCCGGGAAGCATGTCGAGAACTCGCTTTCGACCAAGGGTTCGTGACCTTCCCAGGTTGCGCCCGCTGCACAACAGGTCGTACATCTTCACGCCGATGCCGAGCTTCCACTTGGCCCACTGCCAGCCTCGCCGGGTGGGAAAGACAAAGGGAAGCGGCGCGGCCAGGTGGGGCACGATTCTGTGCAAAATGCACTTTTCCTTGCTGGCTTCGCGAACCAGCCCGACGTGCCCCTGGGCCAGATAGCGAAGCCCCCCGTGCAGCAGTCGGCTACTGCGGCTGCTCGTGCCGAAGGCGAAGTCGAACTGCTCGACGAGTCCGACCTTCAGCCCGCGCATGGCCGCGTCGCGGGCCACGCCCGCCCCGACGATTCCGCCGCCGATCACGAGTAAGTCGAGATCGGTTCGGGTCAGGTCTCCCACGCTTGCCTCGCGGCGACTGGAGGGCGTCGATAGACGGTCGATCATGGCCTGTAGTACCCTCAACCTTTTCAAAAAAAAAGACCCCGTGGCGGTGAACCACAGGGCCTTTCTCGTAATTCTCTGGCCCAAATCCCCTCGGTCGGGGGCATTTGTTATTCGCGTCGATTAATTTATAGTCTAATCTGATGAAAACAGGGCGTCAAGGGAGAAGTCTTGCCGTGAAACAAAGAAGAACACGTATTGCGATGGATGATTGCCTGGTCAAGAAGATCATTCCCTATGTCGAAGGGGGCGTGGGCGATTCGGCCGACCTCCTGGCAAAGGCGTCCATGGTGTTTCTGCAAGCAGGAGAATTGGCCGATATTCCGGAGACGCTGGAACCCTTCCAACGACCGCCCCTCGCCAAGGTGGCGGTCATGCTGCATCTCGATTTGATTCACGGGCTGGCTCGCGACGAAGCGGCACTCCGCTATATCGCCGAACTCGATCGGATCGACGGAATTATCACCGTCCACCAACACCTTGTCTCGGCCGCGCGACGCCACGGTCTTCTGACGGTCGTTCGGTTGTTCATTCAAGACACGCGGGCGGTCGGACGAGGGATCGGGGTCATCGAGAAGTCGATGCCCGATGCCATCGAAATGCTCCCCAGCGTGGCGGCCATCGAGGTTGCCGACCGATTTCAGCAGCTCCACATCCCGCGGATTGCCGGCGGGCTCATCTACAATCTGAACGCGATTCAGCGTGTGTTGGACAGCGGCTGCCGCGCGGCAAGCACCAGCAATCGCGAATTGTGGGGCTTTAACGACAGGTAGCCGGACGTTCCCGGCCTAGGGTTCGCCGACCGGCACGTAGGGCCGGTAGAGCCTGCCGGTCCAACTGGGATCGGTGGGATCGACGTCAGCCGGTTTCGCCTCCTGATGCACCCAAACCGCCATGGGACCGGCCTCCCGATGGTCCCAAACATGGTAGGGAACCGCAACGACCGGGCGATCATCGGCCGACTGGGTCTTGACGACGGCAATGCCGCCAAGCAAGTCTGGGTGAAACGCCACGGAGAACTCCGGCCGCGCCGGCAACGTGATATCGTCCACTCGTCCGCCGTTATCGACTCCCTCGAAACAATAAACCACCGGGCCGCGCTGCAAAGCCACCCGGCCGCGATTGGCCGCGACGAGCGGATGCGATTCGATTCGCCGGACCTCCATGGGCAGAGTCAAATCGATCGTGTCGCCCGGACGCCAGACGCGACGCAGGCGTGCATAACCCTTCGAGAGATCCAACCGTTCGACGGGCGTGCCGTTGATCACGATTCGTGCATTGTCGCACCAGTCGGGAATCCGCAGGTTCAACTCGAACTCGACAGGTGACGCCATCTCCAGAAGGAGGCGAACGTCGCCTTCCCATGGGTAGCGAGTCTCTTGTCGAATGATTATGTTGTCACCGTCGACCGGCACGGTTCCCTTGCCGCCCACATAGAGATTCACGAAGACACGGTCCGCCGCGCGCGAATAGACGTAGCCCGGCAGCGACGGCAGAACGCGAACCACGTTGGTCGGACAGCAGGCGCAGTCATAGAACGGCTGCCGGTGGTGCTTGCCCTCGCTGGCCAGCGGATTGACGTAGAAGAAACTCTTGCCGTCGAGCGCGACGCCGGACAAAAACCCATTGTAGAGCACGCGTTCCATCACGTCGGCATACTTGGCGTCGCCGTGGAGCAGGTGGAGTCGATGGTTCCAAAGAATCATGCCGATGGCGGCGCACGTTTCGGCGTAGGCCGAGTCATTGGGGAGCTCATATCGATCGCCGAAGGCCTCGCCCTGGTGGCGGGCCCCGATTCCGCCAGTGATGTACATCTTGGATTGGACCACGTCGTTCCAGATTCGATCCATCGTCGCCAGCAATTCGGCGTCGCCGGTCACGGCCGCGACGTCGGCCACCCCGGCGTACAGATACATCGCCCGCACGGCGTGTCCCACGATCTCATTTTGGGCGCGGATCGGCTG
>DOEZ01000068.1 GCA_003532715.1 Planctomycetaceae bacterium | reverse complement strand
GCCCGTGGAACTTCCCGCTGGCCATTTGCGCCGGCATGACCCTGGCGGCGCTGGCCACCGGAAATCCGACGATCGTCAAGCCGTCGGTCCAAACGCCGGGCATCGCGAAGTTGATGTGCGATATTCTCTGGGAGTCGGGCGTGCCGGCCGACGTGCTCCAGTTCCTGCCCGGGCCGGGCCGCGTCGTCGGCAACGCGATGGTCGCCGATCCGCGCGTGGCGATCATCGCTTTCACCGGCTCGAAAGAGGTCGGTCTGCACATCCTCCGCACGGCCGGCGAAACGCCCGAGGGCCAAGCCTTGGTCAAGAAGGTCGTTTGCGAAATGGGCGGCAAGAATGCCGTGATCGTCGACGAGTCGGCCGATCTCGACGAAGCGGTCGCCGGCGTCCGCCAAAGCGCATTCGGCTACAGCGGCCAGAAGTGCTCCGCCTGCTCGCGAGCCATCGTGCTCGACGCCGTGCATGACCAGTTTCTCGAACGGCTGATCGAATCGACCCGGTCGCTTGTCGTGGGCGATCCGGCCCATCCGGGAACCGACGTCGGCCCGGTGATCGACCCCTCGGCGGCGGCCAAAATCCGCGAATACATCGAAATTGGCAAGACCGAAGGCAAGCTCGAAGTGGCCCTCGACGTGCCGCCGGGGTTGGAAGCGAAGATCGGCAAGCCGGTCATCGGCCCGTGCATCTTCTCGGGCATTCGACCCCAACACCGCCTGGCCCAGGAGGAGATCTTCGGGCCCGTGCTGGCCGTCATCCGGGTGGCGACGTTCGACGAGGCGCTCGAAGTGGCCAACGGCTCGATCTACAAGTTGACCGGCGGCGTGTTCAGCCGCCGGCCGGCCCATCTCGAGGCGGCGCGGCGCGAGTTCCGTGTCGGCAATCTCTATTTGAATCGCGGCTGCACCGGCGCGCTGGTCGCCCGGCAACCGTTCGGCGGGTTCGGCCTGTCGGGTGGCGGCACGAAGGCCGGCGGGGCCGACTACTTGTTGCACTTTGTCGAGCCGCGATGCTGCACGGAAAATACGCTGCGACACGGCTTCGCACCCGACTTGGTCTGATCGTCGGCTATTGCGTTTCTGTTGCGGAAACAATGATAGGGTGGGGCGATTGGAGCGAGTCTCTTCGGAGAATTCACGCCTTTCCGACACAGCTCGCTCTAATTGCCCCACCCTACTGCCTCGCAGGCAACGATGAGTCGTCGCGCGCCTCTCGCTTGCGCTTCGGGTTGGTGTGGGGTCGCGATGCGTCGCGGCTATTTCGCGTCGGCCGGTCGGCAATAGGACAGGGCCAGCAAGGAATAGGCCGTGACGAGGCTGGGATTGCGCTCCATCCAGCGTGAATGCTCGTTGATCCACGAACCGTCGGGTTGTTGCCGGCGGACCAATTCGGCGATCAACTCGGCACGCCAGTCGTGCGACTTGCCGTCGGCGTCGTCGATCCGATCGAGCCCGGTGGCCGCCAGAGCCTTGGCGAACGTGTGGTAGTAGTAATAAAGCCCCTGGTTGCCCATGCCCGGGTTGGTTTCGAGCGTGTAGTGCTTCTGAATCCACTTCAAGGCGGCTTGGACGCGCGGGTCGTCTTGGTCGACGCCGGCGTAGATCATGCTCTTCAGCCCCGCGTAGGTCATCGAACCGTAGCTACGCAATCCGCCGTCGGGCGTTTCGCCGGCCTGGCTCTGACCGCCGGCGGCCGGCGTGTAGTAGAAACCGCCGTCGGGATTCTTCGCGCCGAATTTCGTCGTATTGTGCGGCGATTCAACGTTCTGGCACCGCGAAACGAACACCAGCGCCTTCTGAATGGCCTCGTCGTCCGGCCCGCGGCCGGCCGCGCGCAACGCATCGATCAGAAAGCTCGTGTTCGACAGGTCGGGCCGTTTGTGCTGGCCGTAGCCCGCACCGCCGTAGTTGTAGCTGGCCTCGTCGTGGTCTTCGCTCTCGTCCCACTGGAGATCCTTGACGAACCGTTCGGCGTTCTTGATGAGCGTGTCGTAGCGTCCGTCGCGGTTGGCCTCGATCAGGCAGGCCATCGCCAGGCACGTCTCGTAGTTGCGGAAGAAGGATCCCTCGGCGTGGACGCCGCCATCGGGTCGTGCGTAGCCTTCCAGATACTTCAGCGCCTTCTCGACCATCGGGTCATTGACCGTCAGTCCGTTTCGCAGCAAGGCGGTCGTCACCAGCGCGGTGACGCCGGGCCCCGCCTCGCTCGAAAACGATCCGTCCGGTTCCTGGCCCTTGGTTCGCAAAAAGTCGATGGCTCGTTGAACGGCCTCGCGATACGCCCGAGCGTCGACGCCTTCGTCGGCCGCCTTTGCGGCCGAAGCAGCAACGAGCACCAGCATGAAGACCGACGCAACAACGAATGGGGAAAGACGGCGAGTCATTGGAATTACCCTTGTGACAGAATACCCACACCTCTGCTCAAACATAGTCTACCGCGTGGCGGTAAAAGGAAAAGGTCCGTCGGGGGGGGGGTGGTCAGCCGTTTCGGCGGCAAAACCGCTCCCAGCCAAAGCTGGTCCGACCACAGAGGAATACCCCCAGAAGGTTCAACAACAATAGCGCCAGACACCAACGAGCCACCTTGTCGCGAACCGTCTCCAGTCCCAGCGGCAAAACCGTCTCCGCCGGCGTCACAACCGCCGCCGCCAGCGTCAACAGGCACAAT
>DOEZ01000740.1 GCA_003532715.1 Planctomycetaceae bacterium | reverse complement strand
CCGAAAGCGACACCGGCGCGGCCGACGACGACAACCTGACGCGGCTCGACAACGCCGACGCCGCCTCGACCCTGAAGTTCATCGTCGCGGGCGTGTCTAACCAGGCGGTGGTCCGCGTTTACGCCGACGGCGTCGTCATCGGTGTCGCCACGGCTTCGGGCGGCACCGTCACGGTCACGACCGACGGCACCACGACACTGAGCGACGGCGAACACCAGTTCACGGCCACCCAGACGATCGGCGGCGCCGAGAGCGAACCCTCCGCGACGCTGACCGTGGCCATCGACACGATTCCGCCGGCGGCCATTGAGAGCACGGCTCCCGAATACGCGCAAGTGTCGGTTTTGTACGCGTTTGACGCCAACAGCCCCGACGAAAGTGGCCAGGGAATCCTCTATTCACTCCGCAGCGCCCCGAACGGCATGACGATCGACCCGGCCACGGGCCAGATCGCCTGGACGCCCACCGCCGATCAGGACGGGCCTCATCAGTTCGAGATCGTCGTTTCGGACGCGGCGGGCAATGAATCAAGCCAGACGGTCAACGTGACCGTATTGGGCGAAATCTCCGCCTACCCCGATACGTACACCGTGGTGGAAGACGACGTCTTGACGGTCTCGGCCGAAGCAGGCGTGCTGACCAACGACGACCCCGAAGAACAGTTCGGCCCACTGACCGTATCACTCATCGCCGGACCAAGCCATGGCGAGCTAGTGCTGAATGAGGACGGTTCGTTCACCTATACGCCCGACGACGATTTCTTCGGAACGGATACGTTTACCTACCGGGCCACCAACGGCGACAAGCTCTCGAACATCGCCTTGGTGACCATAACCGTCACCAACGTGAACGATTCCCCGGTCGGACAGGAAGACGCCTACACGACGGTCGAAGACACGACACTGGCCCTCACCGCCGCCAACGGCGTGCTAGCCAACGACTCCGATCCGGACGACGATGTGCTCACGGCGATTTTGGTCGCCGGGCCGAGCCACGGAACATTGACACTCAATGCCAACGGCTCTTTCGCCTACACCCCCAACGCCGATTACCACGGAGCCGACTCGTTCACCTATCGCGCGAGCGACGGGACACTTCAAAGCGACCCCGTCACGGTCACGATCTCCGTCACCGAGGTCGACGATCCGCCCATCGCGGTGAACGACGCCTACACGGTCAACGAGGAACAGGTTCTGACCGTCACGACGGCCAACGGCGTCTTGACCAACGACACGGATTCCGACACGCTCCACGCGAATCTCACGACCGTTCTCGTCACGAACCCGTCTCACGGAAGCGTCACGCTCAACGCCGACGGTTCGTTCACCTATACGCCCACGGCCAATTTCGCGGGCACCGACACGTTCACCTATCGCACGTCGGACGGCACGAGTACCTCGACGCCGGCGACGGTGACGATTACGGTACTCAACGTCGCCGATCCTCCGGTGGCCGTCAACGACTCCCTCACCGCGGTGAACACCGGCGCGACGCACGTGTTGAACGTGCTGGCGAACGATTCCGATCCAGACACGGGTGATACGCTGACGCTTGTCTCGGTAACGCAAGGTTCCAACGGCGGCGCGGTGGCCGTCAGCGGCGGAAGCGTCAACTACACACCGACGACCGGCTTCGTCGGCCAGGAGACGTTCACCTATACGATCCGCGACAACGCCGGACAACAGGCTACGGCGACCGTGACCGTCACCGTCGCGGCCGATACGAGCACCGGCAATGCGAGCATCGCGGGCTTCGTCTACCTCGACGCGAACGGAAACAGCGCGAAGAACACCGGCGAAGTCGGCGTTCCCGGCGTGTTGGTCACCCTGGTCGGCACGACCACTGGCGGCAGCTCCGTCACGCGGACTGTGTTGACCGGCGACGACGGCTCGTTCCTGTTCAACAATCTGGCGGCTGGCACCTATTCGCTTTCCGAGACGCAGCCGACCGCGCTGAAGGACGGACTGGATTCGGCTTCCGACACGGCCGCCGTCGTCGGCAACGACTCGATCGGCAATATCGTCCTGACTGCCGGTGAGGCGCACACGGGCAATCTCTTCGGCGAGAGCGCCCTTTTGGCCAAGTACGTTTCGATCCGAATGTTCCTCGCCTCCACGCCGCCAACCCAGGTATGGCTGCGCGAAATGGTCGCCTGCGGCGAAGAGGACGCCGGCAACGATGAACTGGCCAACGAAATCCGAGACGGCAGCCAGACCATCGAAAACGTCGCGCCCGTCGCCGTCGCCAACACCTACGCGACAACAAAGGGCACGACGCTTACCGTCAACACGGCATCCGGCGTATTGGCCAACGACACCGACGCCGACGGCGACGCGCTTTCGGCCGTCCTTGTCACCGGACCGACCAGCGGCACCCTCTCGCTCGCCGCCAATGGTTCGTTCACGTACGTCCCGACCGCCAGCTTCACCGGGACCGTCACCTTCACGTATCGCGCCCAGGACGGAACCTTCTCGTCGAACATCGCCACCGTAACCATCACGGTTCAGGCGACAAACGCCGCGCCGACGGCTGTCAACAATGCCTACTCGGTCAACGAGGACAACACCCTGACGGTGGCCGCGTCGACAGGCGTGTTGGCCAACGACACTGATCCGGACGACGACACCCTATCGGCCGTCCTCGTGGCGGGAACGTCGCACGGCACGGTC
>DOEZ01000384.1:4058-6863 GCA_003532715.1 Planctomycetaceae bacterium | reverse complement strand
CCACGCTCGCCGGCCGTGTCGTCGATCTCAACGGCAAACCGATCGAGGGGGCCGTCGTCGGTTCGTTGGTCTTCTCCTTTGGAAAGGACCCGTGTTTCTCGGCGCGAACCGATTCGGACGGCCGGTTTGAGATCGACGACCTGCTCGAATGGGACGATCGCGGTTCTGAAGTGGCGATCGGTTCAGGCGGTAGCTTGACCTTCAGCGGTAGCGTGACCTCCAGCGGTAGCGGGACCCTCACACGGAGGCACTCTCCCGACGACACCGAAGCGGACGCCGAGAGACGGAGCACCGAGCTCACGACGACGGCGCAGCGACTGCTGGTTGTCCGCTACCCGGCCCATGTTACGACGCCGGTCCTGTATCAACGGGTCCCTTCGGAGATCGACGTGACCCTACGGCCCGCGACCGTGCTCGNNGTGGCGACCGGCAAGCCGCTTGCTCGAATAATCATCCTCGCCAGGGGAACGACCTACGACGCCAACTGTCGGTTCGGCCGTGCCGTGACCGATGAAGAAGGTCGCTACCGGATCGACGCGTTGCCCGCTGGAGAGTACAACATCGAAACCCTCACGACTGACCGGGCCAACGTGGGCACGAAGTTCGAGCTTCGCGAAGGCGAGAAAGCGCAAACGGTCGACTTGAAGTTTGTCGAGGGCGGAATCATCGAAGGCCGACTCGTCGACGCGAAGACGGGCGGCCCGCTGCCCGAAACGTACTGCAATATGGCGCAGGTCGTCAGGGAAGACGGAAAGGACCGCATGGGCCCCGCGCGACAAATGGCCCCGATCGGCAAGGACGGCCGGTTCCGACTCCATGTATTGCCGGGCAAGAATTACCCGTACATTACCGACCCCCACATCTGGAAAGGCACCAAGGAGCGCGAGCAAATCGACCGCGAGGGAATCGACGTTCACCCCGGCGAAACGAAGACCATCGAATTCCGAGTAACGCCGCCAACGCCAAGCCAACAGGAGCCGCCAACGTCGAACCGTGTAGGGGGGATCGCCTCGTAGGGTGGGTCGAGCTCCGCGAGCCCCACCAGAACTTCCAAAACGCTCCGCGCCTCCGCGTCTCGGCCGTGCATCAAAACCCACCGGCCTCTCCTTCGCGTCCCAGCGTCCTCGCGTCTTTGCGCTAAAAACCAGAAGCCCGTCAAAACGCATAAGTCGCCATGACGCCCGTCATGCGAGGCTCGGCGATCGGCGTCAACGAGAGTCGTTCGCAGCCGCCCCATTGTTGGGTTCGATCGACGCTGCGGCAAGCCAGGTAGGCCAGCCACCAGCCCAACACGCTTTGCGACAGGTAGTGCGTGTCGTTCTCGATCCGCGACCACGTGGGAAACGTCGAGAGGACGTAGAAGCAGCCCGAGAGGTACGGGTTGTCGCACATATTGGCGGCCGTCAGGAAGGGGACCGCGCCGATGAAGGCATGGCCGCTCACGCCGTTGTCGTCCTGGAAAAACCGCCACGACGATCCGTGCGGTTCCTCGTCGGGCCGCGAACTGCCCGCCACGCCCTGCAGAAACAGCAACGGCGGCGTGCCGACGAGAATGGCGCGACACGTTTGCAGGCTGTAACTGCGAGTTGCCGAGCCCAAGGGATAGTCGTCGAACATCCATCCGACTAGGCCCAATCCGACGTAAGCCGGGATGAATATCTTGCCCTCGCCGAACGTGTTCCAGAACGTCGCGAAGTTGTCGGCGTCGTGGCTGCGCACGTCGTCTTGCACCCAGTCCTGAAAATCCTGGTCCATCGACGTATTGGCCAAAATGCTCGCCCCGGCAAGGCCCAGAAGCAGGTCGCGGCTCGTCTCCCACGTGTAGAAGTTCCGATGGTCGCGACGGATCTTGCATCGCATCTCGGCCAAAGCGTCGGGCAGTCGCGGCGAGAGCCATCCCGAGCGTTCGATGAACCGCCATTCGGCCCGTTCGAAGCGGGCGCACCCCTCACGGGCCGCGTCGGGCATCCACTCGCGTAAGCAGTCGCTCCAACACCGGGGGGTGGTCGCCGACGAGCACGCCGTTTCTCCGTAACGCGCCGTGTCTCCCACGCAAGCAACCGGGGGAAGCCGTTCGACGAGGCGGCACGATTGACCGCACGGGTCGCAATGGTGGGGCTCGTGGAGCTCGACGTGGTGGGGCTCGCGGAGCTCGACCCACCCTACGAATTCGGCGTCGCCCGTCGTTGGAGTCGCCGATTGGGTTTCCACGTGTTCTGCCCGCACCAGCTTGCACGTCCCATTCCAATCATCGCCCCCAATACAGGGTGGCATGGACGGCTTGCCCGTCCTTGGGAACGCCGATTCGATTCCGCCTCCATCATCCGCCGCAACATCGTCGCCCCCGGAAGTCTCCCGCTCCAACACCCCCGGCACGTCGAACGTCCAAGACCGAGCACACCCCACCAACCCCGGCAGGACCAGCACAACGACGCCAATCAAGAGCCCGAGCCTTGGTCCAATCATCGTTGCTCCACCGAGACAGGCATATCCACGAGCGTCCCGTTGCTTTCTGCGGGGAACAGCAGCGGGACGCCCGACGCGAAGAATCTGGGTCAAGACCGTCGCCGCGAGCGAGACGGGAATGCGGCAACAGCCGATAGACTCATCGGAATCCGCATTGCCGGAACCTTAGGCACGACCGTTACGGCCGGAACGACCCGCATAATCGGTACAGATTAACAGACGTTATCACGGTGAGAGCTGCCGAGTTCCCCTCTTTGGCAGTGTGCCAGAGGCCAATGTTTCACTTGCGTTTCGGGTGGTGTTGCTTTCCTCTCGCTGGCGCTTCGGGTTGGTGTTGGG
>DOEZ01000384.1:0-3969 GCA_003532715.1 Planctomycetaceae bacterium | reverse complement strand
GGCCGTGGCGACGACGGCCCGCGACTGGGCCAGTATCGGGTCGGGGTCGGCCACAAGCTCGACATGCCACGGCCAGCCCGCCTGGGCCGCCATTTCCAAGAGAATCGCCCGCAGCCGCCCGCTGTTCGACACGGGCCGGTCGAGATACCAGACCACCTCGCCCGCCGCGAGCCGCTCGACAACCCGGCCGATCCGCTCGATGGCCGGACGCGTTTCGGCCACCTTGCGATAGGTGCCGTGCATGCCGGCCATGTCGCGAAGCGTGCCGTCGCGAGCCGCCAGAAGCACCCCTCCGGCCAACGCGGCCTCCACCGTGGTCAACACGTTGTAGCCGTCGAGCCACAATCCGCGGCCCGCCACGTCCTCGGGCCGCGTCATCCGGGCTCGCCGCGACCAGCGAACGCCGTCCGAACAGACGCAACGGCCAACGGCGACCCTCTGACGTTTCAACAATTCGTACCGATCGCCGACCAGCTTCAGCGAACTATCAGGCGCGTAGTCTCGACTCAGCAACCAACACAGATCATCCCCCGCCGCNNGGGGTGCGGGCCGCGATGCGTGCGTGTGTCGGGCACGGCGTCACCTCAACAATCAAACCACGTATTCACCGCCGAGACGCGGAGCCGCCGAGCCACCAATCAGCCGTCCAAGTTCCCCTTCGCGCTCTTCGCGACCTTCGCGGTGAGAAGTCTCTCAAGAAACGCGACTACGCCTTGTCCAACGCGGTGTCTCTTCCTTGTCCCGGCAATCGTCCGGCCAACACCTCGGCGATCGGCTTGGTGGTCGCGAATTGAAACAGGATAATACGGATCATGGCCGTAATGGGCACGGCCAGCACCATGCCGATCGGGCCCCAAACGAGTCCCCAGGCGACCAGGGCCAGCAAGATCGTCACCGGATGCAGTTCGAGCCCCTTGCCCATCAATTTCGGCTCGATCACGTTGCCGATGAACAGTTGGATCGCGCCGGGAACCGCCACCACAAGCAGCACCATCCAGGAATCGCGCTCGAAACTCGCCATCGCCACGGGAAGCGGCAGCAAGGTCGCGACGATCGAGCCGATCGACGGAATGAAATTCAGCAAGAAGGCCAACATGCCGAACACGCCCGCCATCGGAAGCCCAAAGAGCCACAGAATGCCGCCCACCAAAATGCCCGTCACGGCCGAAATGACGAACTTCGTCAGACTGTAACGGCGGATCGCGCTTTCGATCTCGGCGTAGACGCCGGCCGTTTTGGGCGGCGATTTCCGCCCGGCGAGCATGAAAACGACGAAGATGATCACCAGCAGCCCGACCGACAGAATGTTCGTCGCGGTGCCCAGCGTGCTGCTTATAACCGACGGGAGTTGCGATTTCAATTCGCCGATCAGCCGCGAGGTGACTTCCTCGAGCGTCTCCTCGGCGGTTCCCTTGATGACGTTCCAATCGCGGAGTTGGTCGATCGCGCGTTCGGCCAGCCGAAAGAACTCGCCCGAATACTTGTCGGCTTCGGCGTTGATCTCCATCGACGCCTTGTACAACAGAAACGCGAAAACCGCCATGATCGCCAACACAAGCATCAAGGCGGCCGCAATCGCCAGCGAATGCGGAAACCTCCAGCGAACGACCAGAAAATCGACGATCGGCGAGACGATCGTCACGATAAAAATGGCCAGCACCAGCGGGACCATCACCGGCTCGGCGTAAACCAACGCCACGGCCAGCGTCGCCGTGGCCAACACCATCAACGAGCCGATCACCAGCCAAACCCGTTCTTCGTGAATCCGTGTAGTCATGCGCTATTCACTCCGACCAATGCCTCATGGCGACCCGGTCCAAATCTTGTCTCACAACAGAAAATCGGTCGAAAGAAACGTCGATTTCCGCTCGCGCACGATTTGTTCGACGATCTCCTTGTTCAAATCGGTCATTTTCGCCGCTACAAGAGTGCGGATCGCGAACACCCGCAGTGCGTCGGAAACCGACAGCGTCCCCTCGGCCGACGCCTTGCGCCCGGTGAACGGGAACGTGTCGGGCCCCCGTTGGCACTGGCTGTTCAGATTCACCCGGCACACTTGGTTGACCAGCGGGTCGATCATCCGGCCGATCCGGTCCGGATCGGAACCGAAGATGCTCACCTGTTGTCCGTACTCCGACTCACGAATGTACCGCACCGGCTCGGCCACGTCGTCGAACGTCGCCACCGGCACGACCGGCCCGAACTGCTCCTCGCGATAGAGCCGCATCACGGGGCTGGCCGGATAGACCACCGCCGGCGCAAAG
Organism: Planctomycetaceae bacterium; assembly: GCA_003532715.1. Classification (GTDB taxonomy): domain Bacteria; phylum Planctomycetota; class Planctomycetia; order Pirellulales; family Thermoguttaceae; genus UBA11386. The sequence continues at coordinate 1,705 of DOEZ01000384.1, read as the reverse complement.
AGCGTTCCCGCGGCCTGTCCACCGTCGTTGACGACCGCCGCGCCATGCGCGACCGCGTCGGCAACGAGCGCCCGCATTCGTTCGACCTCGCCCAGGTCGGGCAACGGCGTAATAACCGCGCCCTTGTCCCACGGCATGCCCACTTTCAGGTCGTTGACGGCCGCCACGAACCGCTCCAAAAACACGTTGCGAACGCTCTCGTGGACGAACAGCATCTTCAGCGCAGTGCATCGCTGCCCGTTGTACGAAAGCGAACCGAGCACGCATTCCTTGACCGCGAGATCGACGTCGGCGCACGGCAGCACGATCCCCGCGTTCTTCGCTTCGAGTCCCAGCACCGAGCGCAACCGGTGGGGCTTCGGGTGTTGCTTCTTGAGAATGTCGGCCACCCGGCTTGACCCGATGAACGCCAGCACGTCGATCCGGCCGGAGGTCATCAGCGGGCCGATCACCTTCGGCCCCTCGCCGTAAACCGTGTTGACCACGCCCGACGGAAAGGCGTCGCGAAATGCCTCCAACAACGGCCGATGCAGCAGCACGCCCAACCGCGGCGGCTTGAAAATCACCGTGTTGCCCATCAGCAACGCGGGAATCAGTGTCGTGAACGTCTCGTTGAGCGGATAGTTGTACGGCCCCATGCACAGCACGACGCCCAGCGGCGCGCGGCGTATCTGCCCCAAAATCCCTTGCTCGATCACGAACCGCGACGAAATGCGGTCCAAGTCCTTCAAGGCGTCGATTGTGTCCTCGATGTAGGCGACCGTCCGATCGAATTCCTTCTCCGAGTCGGGTAGCGGCTTGCCGATCTCCCACATCAACAAGTTGACCACCTCGCGGCGGTGCTGCTTCATCCGGAACGTGAAGTCTTGCACGTGCCGAATCCGCCGCTCGACCGACATCGTCGGCCACTCGCCCTTCCCGTGGTCGTAGGCCGCGCAAGCCGCCTCCAAAGCCTCGGTCGCCGCCGCCGCGTCGAGCAGTGGATAGCGTCCCAGCCGGGCCTGTTCGAGACGGCCGTCGCGCCGGACGCACACTGCCGAAAAGACCTCCTGCGAAGGCCCGTCCCACGCCCTCAATGCTCCGTCAACCAGAAACTCTTCTTGCTCGACCGGCCGCGAAGCGAAATCCGGCGGAATCGCGTCGCTCGCGGGAAACAGCAGCGATAGGTCGCGTTTCGGCGTCGCCATGTCGCCCTCCTTTGGAAACAAGACACACTATTCGATCCATCCGCCGCGCGCCCAAAACACGTCAGCCGAACGTACGACCCGTGATCCGCTCGTACGCCTCGACATACTTTGCCCGCGTCTTCGCGACAATGTCGTCGGGCAGGGCCGGCGGCGGGCTGTTCTTGTCCCAGTCGGTCGCTTCCAACCAGTCGCGCACGAACTGCTTGTCGAACGACGGCTGGCCGCGGCCCGGCTCATACTGATCGGCCGGCCAGAACCGCGAGCTGTCGGGCGTGAGCACTTCGTCGATCAAAATCAGCCGCCCGTCGTCCGTGCGGCCCCACTCGAACTTCGTGTCGGCGATGATAATCCCTCGCTCGGCCGCGAAATCGGCCCCGCGACGGAACACGTCGAGGCTCCGCCGCCGAAGCTCCTCGGCCTGCTCGGCGCCGACAATTTCAACCATCTCGTCAAACGAAATGTTCTCGTCATGGCCCGACTCGGCCTTCGTCGAAGGCGTGAAAATCGGCTCGTCGAGC
>DOEZ01000244.1 GCA_003532715.1 Planctomycetaceae bacterium | reverse complement strand
CTCGGCGAGACGAACGCCCGAGGTGCATAGAACGGGACGGAAGTTGCCCTGGCCGAACGGAGCGAGTTGCTCCATCTGTTTGACGGTTTGTAGGGTGAAGGCGCTCAACGGGGCTTCGGCGTCGATCCGAAGTTCGGCCGTCCGATCGGCCTCGGCAATGTGCACGGCGGCATACTCGCAAAACGCCTCCCGAAACGCCGCGATGTTCTGGCGTTCGATTCGCAGGCCGGCGGCCGCTGCGTGGCCGCCGAAGCCAATCAGGTGGTCCTTGCAGGCGGCGATTGCTTCGTAGAGATTGAAGCCCGGAACGCCGCGCGCCGACCCGACGCCGGGCCGCGTCTGGAATTTGTCCCAGGCCACCATCACGACCGGGCGATGAAACGCTTCGACGATGCGTCCGGCGACGATGCCGATCACGCCCGGATTCCAATCCTCGTCGGCCAGCACCAGCGCGGCGTCGGCGACCGGGTCGAAATCGCTTTTGGCCTGCTTCTTGGCGGCCAGCAATATCCGCCGTTCGAGCGTTTGGCGATCGGCGTTGAGCCGTTCGAGGTATTCTGCCAGTTCGGTGGCTCGATCGGCCCGGTCGGTCACGAGTAGCTCGACGGCCAGTTGGGCCTGTCCGAGCCGACCGGCCGCGTTGAGCCGCGGTCCTATCGAAAACGCGACGTCCTCGCTGGTCAACTCGGACTTCTCGTGGAGGCTGGCCGAACGAATCAAGGCGGCCAGCCCGAGCGTCTGACGCTGTTTCAGACTGACAAGCCCGTGAATCACCAGAACGCGATTTTCGTCGACCAGCGGGACCATGTCGGCCACGGTGCCCAACGAGGCCAACCCGGTCGCTTCGAGCAGAAAGGTCCGCATTCGCTCGCCGACGCGTTTCGCTTGGCTCGCCTGTTGGCAAAGCGCCCAGGCAAGTTTGAAGGCGACGCCCGAGCCGCTCAGGCCGCCGAACGGATACGACGAGCCGGGCAAGCGTGGATGGACCACTGCGGCCGCGTCGGGCAAACGCTCGCCCAGTTCGTGGTGGTCGGTGATGATGAGTTCGACGCCCAATCGCGACGCCGTGGCGGCCTCGTCGACGCTGCAGATGCCGCAATCGACCGTGATGAGCATCTTCGCGCCGTCGCCGGCCAGCGACTCGATCGCCTCGTGGTTCAGCCCGTAGCCTTCGTCGATCCGATGCGGCACGTAGTAGCCCACATTGCCGCCGAGCATCCGAATGCATTGCAGCAGCAGGGCCGTGCCGGTAATGCCGTCGACGTCGTAGTCGCCGTAGACGACCATTCGGCGGCCGTCCTCGACGGCCTTCTGGATGCGTCGGGCCGCCTCGGTGCAGCCGGGCAGATCGTTGGGATCGTGAAGGGCCGTTAGTTTGGGTGACAAGAACTCGCGAGCCAGACGTGGGTCGGAGATGCCACGACAAAGCAGCAAACCGGCGACCACCGGAGGAATGTCGGCGGCGCGCGCCAGCGCCGCGATCCGATCGCCGTCCTGCGGTTGAATACGCCAGCGTTTGGCCATGGAGACACCAAGCCGCCGAGGGATTGCCCGCGGAAAGCCGCTCGAAACAGGCGACGGCGTGCCGCGCAGCTTGCCCGGGACGACGCTACTTCTTCTTTTCGACGTGCATGGTGTGCTTGCGGAGTCGCGGGCAGTACTTTTTCAACTGCAGTTTTTCGCCGCCCGGCTTGCGTCGAAGGGTGTAGTTGTAGTCGCCCGTCTCTTCACAAACCAAGAAGACGGTCTCGGCCTTTTTCTTGCTCTTTGCCATCCTAAAATCCTCCCGACAAAAACGTATTTCTTGGTGGCGATTGCCTCGTCCGAACCGAGGCGGCAAAGGCCGACTCGGACGTCGATAAGACGCGTTTTTCGGGGCTTCCGCCGCTGGTACAACAGCTCGCGCGGCGCATCCGTGCGAGCCCACTTGTATTCGAAAAGCGAACGACCCATCCCGGGCGAATTGCCAAGCCCCGTCGCGCGTGCCCAACGCCACGGGATCAGCCGGTCCCGATCAAGAAGCACATTATAGCAGGTGTTCCGGCGAAGGGAACCAGCCTTTCGTGGCGGTTTGCCGACACTACCCCCCACAAGTGTCACTTTTCAACCTCTCGACCTGGACACGAGAACGTGTATCGAAGTGAAATAAGGCTAGACTTGAGAGCGGGTTGCGCGCCGGTTGCGGGATTCGCCGATAAGCGTTGCACGAGGGTGCGTTGCCCCCGCATTCCCCACTCCGTCGGGTGGATCAACGCTAAACTCGTTGTCATATCGCCGTGCCTGGATTAGTGTGAAGCGTAGGAAGAGGTTTTTTGGATGACGGCACAAGGCGATTCTCATAACGCCGCGAAGGATCCGGGCAAGGCGCTCGGATTGCCGGAATCGACCGTGCCGCAAACATCACCGCCTTCATTGCCATCGAGGGAGAACCCGGCGGCGAAGACGGCGCCCCCCTCGCTTCCTCGTCGTCGGAACGAGACGCCGCTCGACGGAACAGATGCCGAGCAACAGCCCAACAGGCTCGTCCGACCGTGGCCGCACGAGTTGGCTCTTCAAACGCCCGCCTGGCTGGCAAGCATGGTCGTTCACATGGCGATGCTCATCCTTCTGGCATGGTTCACGCTTCCGTCCGAAATGGGCGACGACATGCTCAATCACCTCGTCGCTTCGTCGGAGGCCGATCGGGGCGAGAGCCTGGAGCATCTGGAGGACACGTCGATCGAGGAACTTGACTTGGAGACCATTCCGCGGGATGTTCCGACCATCGAACATGCCATCGTGACACCCAGTGCGGAGGTCGAGTCGATTGAAGCGGTTCCTCCAGCGCCGATGCGGATGGACTTCGACCCATCGAGTTGGAGGACCGCGCCGCTGGGCGACGCCAAGGGGACGTTTGGCGCGGGCACGGAGGAGCCGCTCGGCATGCGTGAGGGGAATTCTCGCGCGGCGGCCGTGGCCAAGTACGGGGGCACCAAGGAGAGCGAAGCCGCCGTGGCCGCCGCGTTAAAGTGGTTGGCCGCGCACCAGATGGCAGACGGCGGATGGAGTTTTGCCCACCAGTTGGCGCCTGAGTGCCGCGGCCGTTGCCGCAATCCCGGCGAAAACCGCTTTGTCTCGTCGCGAAACGCCGCAACCGGGATGGCACTGCTGCCGTTTCTGGGCGCCGGCCAGACGCATAGAAAGGGACAGTATCAGAAGACCGTTCAGGCGGGACTCTACTTTCTCGCGAGCCGCCAGAATCCCCAAACCGGAAGTCTCTGGGAAGACGGCGGCCGGATGTATTCGCACGGCATCGCCTCGATCGCCCTGTGCGAAGCCTACGCCATGACTCGCGACCCGAATCTGCGGGGACCGGCCCAAGGAGCGATCAACTTCATCGTCTACGCCCAGGACCCCGTCGGCGGCGGTTGGCGATACGACCCGCAACAGCCAGGCGACACTTCGGTTCTCGGCTGGCAACTCATGGCGCTCAAAAGCGGTCACATGGCCTATCTGAACGTCCCCGCGATCACCGTCCGAAAAGCCTTGCAATTCCTCGACAGCGTGCAAAGCGTCAGCGGAGCCAATTACGGTTACACGGGTCCGGGCCAAGGCCCGACGACCGAGGCGACCACGGCGATCGGCCTACTGTGCCGGATGTATCTCGGCGCGAAGAAGACCGATTCGCACCTGGAAAACGGGACCAAATGGCTCGGCAAGCACGGTCCCAACAAGAACCTCTATTACGACTACTATGCCACCCAGGTCATGCGACATTGGGAAGGCGAACCTTGGACGAAATGGAACGCCGTCATGCGCGATGAACTGGTGAATTCCCAGGCGAAACGGGGACACGAAGCGGGCAGTTGGTTCATCGCCGGCGGTAACAATCCTCAAGCCAGGCACAACCAAACGGGCGGCCGTCTCTACTGCACGGCCATGGCGACCATGATCTTGGAAGTGTATTATCGCCACATGCCGATTTACGCACAGCAAAGCACCGAGTCGGACTTCCCGCTCGAATAGAAGGGGCCCGACAAGTGACCCAGCACGATCCGCCCACCGTACCACCGAAGCTGCCGCAAGGACGCGACCCAGGGAAGCCCGGCGCCGACGTTGCGCCGACGTCTCGCGCCGGCGCCCCGATCGGCGGCGACGAGAAGAGACAACCCGTGGGTTCGTGGTGGCGTTCCTGGTCGCGGTGTGATCGGTTTCGCCGACGCGAGACGGCCAGTTTTGCCACCAGCGTTGTGTTTCACGCCACGCTGCTGGTCGCCCTGGCGCTGATCGTCGAG
>DOEZ01000712.1 GCA_003532715.1 Planctomycetaceae bacterium | reverse complement strand
TAGGCCCGCGGCTCGAAATTGATCCGGCCTGCCCCACGGAAGGGGCCGGCACCGCGACGGAGGGACAGGCGCAACGCATCCCTCAGAAGCTGCGCGGCTTCGCGCCCGCCCACGCGATCGCCCTTTGGTGGGGCGAATGCGGCGTACCGCACCGGCTCGAGTTCAAGCTCGGGAATCAGGGTTTCGACGTCGTGTTCCGAACCTGTGAGCGGTCGGAGGCGTAGGGTTTCGTCCGCCGTCAAGACGATCCATTCGCGCCCCCGGGCATGAACCAATTCTCCGGGGGAAAAGGTGGCCGCGGTATTCATTGGGCCGCACCTCCGAGAAGGACGGCGAGATTGGAACGAGCTTGTAGGCGAAGCGTCTCGTCTTTGGGCAGAAGAATCAGTTCAATGCCCTTTGCGGCCAACTTTTCGGCGAGATCGGACGGGGCCATTTCCTCGTCAACCGCCGCAATTCTGGCTGCCCGCCAGATCAGGGCGATGCGAAAGCCGTCTATCTCGATCGGGTCTGCATCGGGGGGCGGGCAGTCGTCGACGGGTGCCGTCTTCGCCTGGCTCCGGGCATCACGAAAGTTCCCGAAAGCCACTCTGATGAAAAACCGGAGCACTTCTTCTCGCCGACGATCGAGCAGTTCGTGATCGGGCTGGTTGAAGTAGGAGAGAAGGCATCGATAGCAGCCGGCGACGCATGGCACGTCCGCGAGGTTACGCAGTTCCGATGGCCCCTTTGCCAAGGCGTCGTTCAGTGTCGCGAGATCATAGTGCATGATCTCCAGCGCCTTTCTTGCGAGCGCTTGGAATGCCCCTTCTTCGTCGATCACCCGTGAAAGAGCACCCGCGCCACCCTCCGCTGCCTCGTAAAATAGAAGGGCACGCCGATCCTGTCGCGACGGCGTCGGCTCGACCAGGATCTCGCCCTCCTCCAACTGATAGATGGCTTCGACGCTTCGGGCGAGGGCGTGCTGGATGGTGGCGACGATCGCCTCGCCGTCCTTGCCGGCGGCGGCAATCCAGGTCGAGGGGAAGCGAACGAGAAGCGCGTTCTTTCTGTCCTCGACGACGGGCGTGATGCGTTGCCGGGCGTTCATTGGCGACGTGTCTTCCTCGTCATTCGCCCGGCTGGCGCTGGCCCAGTACCCGCTCTTGGGATCGATGAGGAAACCGATGCTGCTTTCGTCCTTGCGGCGCCGAAGCCCCCGGTTGATGCGCCGCACCAAGGCGACCGGGGCAAATGCGGCGGACAGTATCCGTCCCTCGGCATCCTCCAGAACTCGAGATCTGATGTCGATTGCCCCTTGGAACGAGAACGTCGTCTGAAGATCGTAACCCTGACGGCGTCGCTCCTCGTCATTGGCCGTAATCCGCTCGACCTGTCGTGTTCCGACGTTTTCCACACGGTGCAACTCGCGGGTGACATTTGCGCCGCTGAGGGGATGCCCGCAGACGTGACAGCATTCGGGTGGTTCGCCGTCATGCGCAGCGCCGCACATTGGGCACAGCGCCGTGCTGAAAGTTGGCAGCAATCCATCCAATCCACCCCCGGCATCCTTCAGCAAGGCGCGGTCGACTCGGTAGGCTCTGCCCTCATGATAGACAAGACTTCCGGGGCCAAACTCGGCGATCGCGAGAAACCGGGCGCGCTGGATGTACCGTTGGTTTCCTCCGCCGTGTCCACCGGGAATGAAGGCCATCAACGGGAGACGCGGGAAGTTGTAGCCGGGAAGGAATCCCTCTGTCGCTAGATAGCGGTACACGTAAAAGTCGGATCCCTGGCCTTCGGCGCCGCGCAGCAGGAGCTTGATCTGAAGATTGCCCGCAGCTTGGCGGGTTTCGGCGGCACGGCGTTCCTGCGGCGAGATGGAGTAGTCCTTGAGGGTCCGCGTTGCGTCCTCGACTTGCCGCTCCGCTGCCGCCAAAAGGTCGCGCCATCGATTGAACGCATTCGTGAACCGCTTTGGCGCAGCCGCGGCGACACTGGCAGCGTGGGTGGCAATTCCGGCGAACCATTGGGGCGGAGTGTCTCCGTAGTCGCACTCCAAAGCTGACAGGACTGTGGCGACTCGCCTCTCGGCCGCCTGACGAACATCATCCGAAGTGACGCGATCCTGCAAATCCTGGAGCAGTGGCTTTTCGGGAACATTCATGTCCAGGTTGTCGGCGATGGATGACGAGAGAGCGGCCCCACTGGCAGCAAGCCATTCCGCATTCAGATGGCTGTCTATCAGCTCGGGATTCCGAAGATCGATCGACGGCGGCAATACGATGCCGTCGACCATCGCGCCCGGTCGTTGGAAGAAGTATTGGTCGTGCGGGCTCTGGGCGGAGCAGTACGTGACAATCAGGGCCGCCTGTCCGCTACGTCCGGCACGACCGCCGCGCTGGGCATAATTGGCCGGCGTCGGCGGGACGTTCCGCATGTAGACGACATTCATCGTAGAGATGTCGACACCGAGTTCCATGGTCGGGGAACAGAAGAGGATGGGTAGGAACCGACCGTCTTCCCGATGCTCTTTAAGTCGCTCGCTCTGCTTGAGAAGGGTTTTCTGATCTTCATCGGTGTGGCGGAAACGCGCTTCCCGAAGTTCCCGGAGTTCTCCCTCCACCTGGGCCGTGTGTTCGCGTCCCTCGAGACCGAACAACGCCTCTCCCCCGACAGAAAGCAGGGTGGCGATCTGGCCATAAAGGTTGCGGAAGAACGCATTATCGCGCTCGGCGTTTTCAGGGCTCGACGACGTGAAGATGATCGAAGATGACAACAGCCTCCAGCCGTCACCGCCGACGGGCGAAACGACCTGGGTTGCCAAGCCGTATCGGGTGGCGGCTCGCAGCAATCCCTCGACAATCTCGATGATTTGCCGTCCCGTCGGTTTCTTCCCGCCGAACGTCAGGGCTTTGAGGACGCGGCCTACCGCGCTAGTGGGGCTTCCGCGCAGGATAAGCTGCTCATCCTTCTGAAAAATCTCGCGCCGGGTCGGTGGCCTTGACATAAAGACGGGAGCGGCCAGAAAGCGCTCTTCATCCAGCGCCCAAGGTGCCTTGATTACACTGCGCATACGTCCGGCCAGGCTTTCGATCTTGAGGCGGTCCAGCATTTCGCATTCGACCGCCAAGCCCTTCCGCATTCCGTCAAAAAGAACTTTAAATGCCTTTTGTCGTTCCTCCGGCGAGGCCGCGCGCAGGATCGGTGTAGCATTGAACTCGTCATCGTCCTGTGCGAGGTCTTCGAGGGAGAGATACTTCGCTGAGATCAGACCCAATTGTTCGAGGTTCGGATTGGTGTAGCGCCATCCTCGACGCTGATCGATCCAGAAGCGATAGGTAAGCGCTTCGCGCATCGCCCGTTCAGCGGTGAGCAGGTTGGCACCCTTAAGTTCGGGTTCGAAGAGCCACTCACTGCGGCGCGATGCGTTGCCTGCCAGAAAGCCCAGCTTCCGCTGGATCGATTGGCCGACCTGGTCCTCTTGTAGCCCTGTTTTCCCCGCTTCCTCGAGGGCGGCAAGGGTTGCGGCACGAAGAAGCGTGACAAAAACGAAGTCGTTGAAATGACCCGCCTGCAGTGCGGCATCCTGGCGATTGTCCGTGAAAGCCAGCAGTTTGCGCGTGTCGCGGGAGATAGATGTCGCGGGGTCGTTCATCCACTGGAGGATGGCGGCAATAATGATTGTGGTAGCCGAGCTTCTACCCTCTGCGCTCAGCGACGCCAGCCTATTGATGTCGCGCGTCGAATCGCTGTGGTACTCGCCGCACGCGGGGCAGAATTTGAACTTGCCCGGAAGGAACCATGTGCGGCGTCCCCCAACCCCACACGTCCCGTCAGGAAGAACGGACATGAGTTCCGCTTTGGTCTTGCGGTACGCCGACTTCAAGCGGAGGTCGCCACTTCTCGTTTCCTCGAGCCAGGCGTCTGGATAGTCTTCGTCCCGTCCCTGAAAGGTAAAGTCACCGTCGACCGGCTCGGGGATAAGGAAGCCCCACCGGCTCGTCGAGCCGTCCGGGTCTTCATCCTCGTTCGCTGGCACATCGTCGATCTCTCGCTTCTCAAATCGCCTTGATTCGAGATCTTCGATGAGCGTGACCGGGTGGTATTCCTGACCGCACCGCCGGCAAAAATGAGTGCTGTAGAGCCGCTTGTCGGGATTGGACGGATCATAGATCTGCCCATCGAAGGTGACCGTGCGTGATCCGGACGGATCGAGAGTGGTGTAAAGCCGCCCAGCACCTGAGATGAACTGATGCAGCTTGAAGGCGAACAAAGGCGCATCGGAACCTCCATCGCAGCCTCTTGCCTTTTCCGGCAGGCTGAATTCGAGCAGGCAGTTCTTCAATGCCCGCTCGGCAAGATCGAAGGGTTGCCCCGATTCATCGGAGAGAAGTTGCGCCGCCTGACTTACCGATTGTGGGGGGGCTCGCCGAGGCTTCCGGTCGACATCGCGAAGACCCAGTCTCGTCTCCACCCAAATGGCGAGGTCGTCCTGACCGATCTCCGAGTTGGACTTTCCGGAGTACGCGGGTCCAGATGCTGCGCGAGCAACCGCTTGCGAAAGGTTTTTAAGGCCGTGATCGGCAGAGCGGCCGGGATCTGTGGCCCGACGCAGGGTTTCAGTGACCACGGCATCTCGCGAAATGGCTGTACCAAAAAGTCGCGAAGCGACGGCAGCGACAATTTGATTGCGGTCTTCTTCTCCACCTTCACTCGCCATCGTCGCAGATGTGCCGATGCATATCGGCGGACGATCCGGATCGCCAACCCGGGCCCTTAGGCGGCGCATCAACATCGCGACGTCCGCTCCTTGACGACCGCGGTAGGTGTGAAGTTCATCCAGAACGATGAACTTAAGGCCACGGCAATTCTCGATCACGCGCTGGTCCAATTCCGACTGACGCGTCATCAGGAGTTCCAGCATCATAAAGTTCGTCAGAAGGATGTCAGGCGGGTTATTCTTGATCCTCTCTCGCTCTTCCGCACTCTCTTGGCCGGTGTACCTTGCAAAAGTGACAGGTAGCGTATGGCCGTAGCCGACATGTAACTTTTTCAGTTCTGCGAGTTGGCTGTTCGCCAGTGCGTTCATCGGATAAACGACGACAGCCCGTGTTCGCGCTGTCTCGCCAGCGTGCTTGGCCTTCACCACGGCGTCGACAATCGGGATAAAGAAGCAAAGTGATTTTCCCGAGCCCGTACCGGTCGTCACGACAAAGCTTTTGTTGGACAGGGCCAAGCCAATTGCCTGCTCTTGGTGCCGGCGAAGCCTCAGGCTCTTGGCGGGGTCCGTAGGGGCAGCCTGGGAATTTCGAAATATCTCAGCACATTCGGGCGACAGGCCATTTTGCCCAACCAGGCTCCCAACTGAACCGCCATCCTCAAAATGCGGATTGAGTTGCAAGAGCGGCTCGGGCCAAAGGCGGCGGCTTGCGTAAAGTTCGTTGACCTTGCTTTGCAGTTCCGATGAACGGATGCGGGTGAAGGAACGGGCAAATGCCGTATATTCTGCGAGAAGATTCGCATCTAGCGAAAAGACGTCCATGCCCAAGCGCCCCCACCCGGTCGATATTGCTCTCAAGGCGGTGCAACCCCGGGATTTTGTAACGTGAGTTAGTAGCCTTGGCAAAGCGACCGGAAGTCCAGTTTGGCGGCGCTTTGCTTAGCGATTTCGGAGATGGCACCAACCGCCCACGGCTTTCCCGTTTGATTCGTTTGCACAGGGATAATACTGACTACTGCTCTTAGCGGAAACCGATTTGAGGCGGGACAGCAAGCCAAGCTAACGGTCAAACGACTGAAGAGGGCTTTTGCCGCCGATTTCTTCGCGTGCGCCGGTCACATGCTTAGTCAATCGGCTTGTACAGACACGCGGTCAGCAGGTAGTTTTAAGGCCGCTATACCCTCCGGGCATTAAGACCACTCCGGGCTCAATCGATGACCGGAGGAAACTTCGGCCTCACGCCACACTAGAACGTAATACGCCACATTCCCTCATAACCATCCTCTTTCCACCAACCGTCGAGCCTGCGTCCGTTCCAGAAGCGGTGAAGACATGCTCTGCCTTCGGGCCTCGCCGATTTGAGCTCGAAATGCCCTTCGCCCTTCATCTTCCCACTGTAAACGACGGGACCGGCATCTCCATCATAGGACACTATGATTTCGTCGCCGTCGATCCTGACCTCGCAGGGGTAGACTTCGCTGGGCGTCTCGTCTCCGAAGTAGGTCGTCATCCGGGCTTGCTGAGTGGGCATAGCATGTGTCTCCGAAATACGTTGAAGGACATCAGGTCCAAGACTCCAGTGACTGAAAGCTGCTGGGCGTCACGAACACGTACCTGCTGTTGATTAGTTGGACGGAGATTTTCTTTTTATCGCCGCCGATGGTGCGCCAGGCTTCGAGGATGTCGCCGTAGACATTCTTGGTGATGCGTTCACGCTGCCACCAGGCGCGGACTTCCCACTCCTCGATAACTGCATACCCCATAGCGTCGAGTTGAGAGAGTCGAGTTTGCAGTTCGTGTTCGTGATGTGAGTGCCTCATGGACACGCTCCGTTTATGCTTGTCATTGAAGGGAATAATGTAACATAATTTTAAAATAAGCAACGTTTATTTATAAATTAGCGTTTGTTTATGATTGGGCAATCGCGTTCAGCCGAGGAAGGGGAGCAACGTCATTTGACCACACAGATCGCCCCCGCTTGCGGCAGATAGGTGGTTTAAGCGTCATCTCGGGACTCGAGCTCGACAGTACAACGGAATTGCCCACAACGAGCGGCGATACGCAGGTCATCAGATTTCAGGCATATATCAT
>DOEZ01000256.1 GCA_003532715.1 Planctomycetaceae bacterium | reverse complement strand
GACGGTCGGGAAGTTCTGCACGCCGGCGAATCCGGCGTCCTTGATCTGCTTGAGAAAGCGATCCATCAGGCACATGGGGTCGGTGCCGCACACTCCGGCGAAGACGGGCGTGTGTTTGACGACGGGCAGGACCTCGTCGCCGAGTTCGAGCACGATCTTGTTGGCATTGCCGAACGGCATGAGCCCGGCGAGCGAGCCATGGCCGGCCATGCGAAAACGGCCCGAGTTGTAGATGACGATCATGTCGATGCCGCCGGCTTCCTCGAATTTGGCCGAAATGCCGGTTCCCGCGCCGCCGCCGATGATCGGGAGCCCCTTGCTGATTTTGTCGCGCAGTCGCGCCAGAAACGTTTCTCGAAATTCGGCCACGGGTCTATTCCTCTATACGGGTTTGGGTTTGCTCGCCATGTTTTTCAGGAGTGTGTCGGCCGCGAGGCGCGAGAATTCGGGATCGTTGATGTTCACGTCGAGTTCGACGACCGCGATATCGTCGCGAAGGGCCGCCTTGAGCGCGTCGTCGAACGCCCGATCGGCCTCGGGCCACCAGAAGGGCCCCTCGGGCGCGTCGATCATGCTCCAACCGCCGCGCGGCAGGAGTACGGTCACCGGTCCGGTGCTGCCGCTGAGTTTCTCGGCCACGATCCGGCCAAGCCGCCGGCACTCGTCGGGCGTCGTCCGCATCAGCGTGATGTTCGGATTGTGGCGATACAGAATCCGCTCTCGGAACGCGTCGGGGACCGTGTCGGGCGCGTGGAAGTTGACCATATCGAGACAGCCGGGAGCGACGACCGCGGGCACGCCGCATCGGGCGGCCGCTTCCAGCCGGTTCGGCCCGCCGGCCAACACGCCGCCGAGCATTTCGTCGGCCCATTCGGTGGTCGTCACGTCGAACACTCCGTCCACCCGACCCGATTCGATCAGCCGTTCCATGGTTCGGCCGCCGATGCCGGTGGCGTGGAACACGAGGACTTCGTAGCCGGCCTTCTCGAAGATGGCCTTCGCCGCTTCGACGCACCGGGTCGTGTTGCCGAACATCGAGGCGACCACCAACGGCTTGGCGTCGCCCAGTTCGACGGTCGCTTCGACCATTCCGCAGACCGCGCCGGCTGCTCGGGCGAAGACCTCGCGGCTGACGCGGTTGACGCCCGACACGTCGACGATGCTGGGGATCATGACGATGTCGCTAACGCCGACATAGCCCGACACGTTGCCGCCTGCGACGGTCGAGACCATGACTTTCGGCACGCCCAGGGGCAGCGATCGCATGGCGGCGCAGCCGACCGACGTGCCGCCCGTTCCGCCGAGCGCGAGGATGCCGTCGAACGCGCCGGCCGCATGGAGCCGGGGCACGAGAATCTCGACCCCGCGAGCCATCAAGGCGACGGCCTCGCCCCGATCGCGCCGAGCGGCGACCGATTCGAGGTTGCCGCCGGCCGCCGCGGCGATCTCGGCTCGCGGGACGTCGGGTTCGACTTCCCTGGGCTCGTCAATGCCCGCGTCGATCAAAAGCGTCGCATGACCCCGATCGTGAATGCACTTCCGCACGAAGGCGTATTCCACGCCCTTCGTGTCGAAGGTTCCCAGCAGTGCGATGGTTTTGCCCATTTCGGCTATGTCCCCAACGATCTTTTCAAGGCGTTGAAGCCCGCTTGAAAGACATCCTTGCCGATCGACTCGACGAGGCCTTTCTCCACGTCGGCGGCGCAGTCGAACGTGGCGGCCCACTCGATGTACGTCCGATTGCCGTCGGTGATCGGCAGCAGTCGCAGCGTGGCGACGTAATTCCGCAGCGGCATGGGCGAGTCGAGAATCGAATAGACACAAACGTGCTTGACGTCGTCGAGGGCCAAGAGCTTCTCGCGAATCTTCCCTCCGTCGACCAGATCGAAATTCCGGACGCAGCCGACCTTGTCGCTCGGTTCGCTGTTTTCGATCGCGCTCCGGACGATTGCTGGATGCCAACGAGGCAGGGCATTGAAGTCGCGAATCTCCGCCCAAACCATGTCGATCGGGACGTCGATCGCCGAACTGACAAAGACACGGGCCATGATTCACCTCGTAAGAAGGGTAGGGATGGTCCAGCAACTTATATAGGCAATGTGGCCCGATTCGGGAAGGGGGGCAATCCTTATTTTCGTTCAGTCCATGCGCGACGGGGAGAATCGGCCGCGGTTCTCCTCGTTTCTTGTGTAATAGTCGAGCCGAACAGGATTGCTCCCGCCCCCCTGGTCCTTTCCCGAGTGAACCTGTTCATTTCGAGGTATCGACCATCCCGTCGTGGGTGGTTCCGTGCCGGTCGCGACAATTATGCGGGCAGGTGTTTCGCAACATCGGTCGTGTGTGTCGAATTCGGTCGCGAGGGCCGTCGCGAACGCGCCAAAAAGCTAGGATTCAAGGAGATCGCATATTGTTTCACCACGGTTGCCCGCCGCGAAGGGGGGCATTCGCCGGGCGTGGTGCATTGTGTCGGCGCGTCCGACCGCGCCGGTCCGCCGCGGCGTATCGGGTGTGCAGCGAATCCGTGGCGTGCTGCTTCCCGAGCGAGGCCGCCGAAATCACCCAAATTCGACGACGAACCTGTTTGCCAAGCATGAATTCCCAGAACACCCAAGTCGTGCTCGTTGACGACGATCCGGCCATGCTCCGGATTCTCGCGGTATGGCTGAAGAAGTCCGGTTACCAGGTGCAGACGTTCTCCGACCCGCGCGAGGCGCTCGCCTCGATCGAGGAGTTGCCTCCCGATTTCCTGATTACCGATTGGGAAATGCCGCACATGAACGGGCTCGAGCTGTGTCATCGCGTGCGGGAACTGAAACTGTCGCACTATATCTACACGATCTTTCTCACTGTCAAGTCGACGCCCACCGAAATGATCGAGGGACTGGAAATTGGCGCCGACGACTTCCTGAGCAAGCCGATTCAACAGGGCGAACTGCTGGCGCGCGTGCGCGCCGGCGCGCGCATCATCGAACTCGAACGCCGCCTCGGACAACTGGCCCGGACCGACTATCTCACCGGTCTGATGACCCAACGCGTGTTCTACGAGGCAATCGCGAAGGAATGGGCCCGAGTCCAACGCAACCGCGCGCCCCTGTCGTGCGTCATGATGGACATCGACTACTTCAAGAAGGTGAACGATGTCCATGGGCATCCGGCGGGCGACGCCGTCTTGCGCGCCGTGGCCGAGTTGTTTCACCGAAACACGCGAGCCAGCGACGTTCCATGCCGATACGGGGGCGAGGAGTTCTGCGTCCTCCTGCCCGAAACGACCGAGGAGCAGGCCGCCCAATGGACCGAACGCATTCGACGTCAACTCGCCGCGATCGAGGTTCGGACCGAGAATGCGCTGATTCAAGTGACCGGTAGTTTCGGCGTCGCCTCGCGAGCCGACGACACCGATCGCCCGGAAACGCTCGTCGATCAAGCCGATCAGGCCCTGCTGTGCGCTAAACAGACCGGACGCGACCGCGTCGTCCGCTTCCAGGACATTCGCGCCGGTGCCGGCGCGCGATGCGCCGTCGGCGGCCCGCAAGCCCTGCTAGTCGATCTCACGGCACGACAAGTCATGAGCCCGATCGCCCACTTTCTAAACGAGAAGGACACCATCGGCCACGCCACCGAGTTCATGCTTCGCTACCGAGTCAATTCCACGTGCGTTGTCGACGCCGAGGGACGACTGGTCGGCATCGTCTCCGAAAAAGACCTGCTAACGGCCATGGTCTCGCTCGACAACTGGCGGCAACCGATTCGCGACGTGCTTAAGACCAACGTCATCACGTAC
>DOEZ01000257.1 GCA_003532715.1 Planctomycetaceae bacterium | reverse complement strand
CCTGGAGCATCGTTCCGTCCTGATTTTTTGCCGAACCGGGGGTGCCATTCTGTCGGGAACGTGCCCGGCGGTCCCCAGGTTTTCTCCGGGAATCGGCTGCCCGGAGGATCTCGGCAGGAGGGCGGTCGGGCGTTCCGCGGGCCGGAATCCGACCCCCGTTCTTTGACGCGCCGCGCCCTTTCATTACAATGGGGGAAGTGCCGGTGTGCCGATCGCTTCGAAAGCCGTTGGAGATTGGCAACGGCGGCGTCACGCTTGTGATCGGCCGGGTCTCTCAGGCCGACACTCACGAGTCCGGGAAGCGTATTCGAAAAGGAGGTCTCTTTACGATGTTCCACCGATCCTTGTGGTTCGCCACCGCGGTTGCGTGTGGTTCGATCCTCATTTCACCGTGTCGCGCCGATGATCCTCCGCCGCGCCCGAATATCTTGTTTCTGTTGGCCGACGACTGGATGTATCCCCACGCCTCATGTCTGGGCGATCCAGTCGTCCAGACGCCGACCTTCGACCGGCTCGCTCGGGAAGGCGTCCTGCTACGCAACGCGTACGCCGCGGCGCCCTCCTGCACCCCGTCGCGCGGGGCCATGCTCACCGGCCAGTGGCACTGGCGCCTGGAGCACGGCGCGAATCTGAACATTTTTCTGCCGTCCAAGTTCGACACGTATCCCGACCTGCTTGAAAAGGCTGGTTACCACATCGGCTTCATGCGCAAGGGTTGGGCTCCGGGCCAAGCGACCGGAGGCGGGCGCACTCGCAATCCGGCCGGGCCGCGATTCCGGAGCTTCGCTCAGTTCCTCGCGGCACGTCCCAGAGGCAAACCCTTCTGCTTCTGGTTCGGTAGCACCGACCCGCATCGGCCCTATGCATGGGAAAGCGGAGTCGACGGCGGCCTGGACCCGGCCAAGGTCGTCGTCCCGCCGTATCTCCCCGACTGTGAAACCGTGCGGAAGGACATCTGCGACTACTACAGCAGGGTGCAGCGGTTCGATCGCAGGGCGGGCGAGTTGCTGGCGATGCTCGAACGGACCGGTGAGTTGGACAACACGCTCGTCGTCATGACGGGCGATAACGGCTGGCCCTTCCCTCGCTGCAAGGCCACGGTGTACGAGACCGGCACGCACGAACCGATGGCGATCCGCTGGGGCGCGCGGGTCAAGCCGGGCCTCGTCGTGGACGATTTCGTCAGCCTCTCCGACCTCGCACCGACGTTTCTGGAAGCCGCCGGTCTGGCCGCGCCAAAGGCGATGACCGCACGAAGCCTGATGCCCATCCTGAAGTCCAAGACGTCGGGATGGATCGACCCCGTGCGCGACCACGTGCTCATGGGCATGGAAACCCACTCCGTTTGCCGGCCGGTCGGCAACGACCTCTGCGTCGGATACCCAATGCGCGCGATTCGAACCAAGGACTTTCACTTCATTCGCAACTTCAAGCCGGAGCGATGGCCGACCGGCGATCCCAACGGCTGTGACGTTGCCGGCGAGACGCCGTTCACCTACGATCAACTTGCAGGGAATGCGCCAGTGGGTTTCGCGGCCACACGCCTGGCCTTTGGCGATGTGGACGCCTCGCCCACCAAGGCCTGGATGATGCTTCATCGCGAGGATCCGCGGGTCGAACCACTTTGGAAGCGGGCGTTCGACAAGCGGCCCGCCCAAGAACTGTATGACCTCCGCGAGGATCCGTATCAGATGCGCAACGTCGCCGACGATCCGGCATACGCGAACACCTTGAGGCAACTCGAGGATCGATTGATGTCGGAGTTGACCGCCACCGGCGATCCTCGGGCCGCGGGAAGGGGCGACGAGTTCGACGAGTACAACGAATCCCGCCGAAGGCAACCGCAAAACTGATCTATTGACCCCTGCCTGTTCTCTGAACCATTGTGAGTGGACATGCTCACCGTCGTTTATGAGAAAGAAAGGAAGCGACTCCGAACGGGAGGCCCGCCGGCTCCAAGCAGGGAAGTTGGTGGCGGCTGGCCGAACGGTCCAAGAGGTAGCGAAGATGGTCGAGACTTCCGAGTCGTCGGTACTTCGATCCCAAATGGACACTACCTAGACACCCTTACGCCGTTCAAGAAGTCAATCAAGACAGCGTTTGTCTATGGCTCCATCGCTCGTTCAGAGGAGTTGTCCGAAAGCGACGTGGACTTGATGATTGTAGGCACCGTAAGCCTTGCCGACCTTTCTCCGGCAATCCAGAAAGCCGAGGAGCGGCTTGCCCGCCAAGTGAATCCGACTGTTTTCTCGCAAGAGGAGTTTGCCAGAAAGGTCAAGCAAGGGCACCATTTTCTGAAAACCGTCCTTGGGAACGACAAACTTTTCATCCTGGGAAGCGAAAATGAACTGGCAGCAGCTAGTCACCACTAACCGCCTGATTTGGCGCGGCTCGACCGTCCTATCGAGACGCGATGGCCGCCGTTGTCTTCTCACCACGCCACTCGCGTTCGGCCAATGACCGGGGCTGCACCACCCGCGATCACTCGCCTTCCGTCGCGAACAGTTCAAACACCGAAATGGTCGGCCCGTCCGTCGCTTCGACGACGTTCAGCCGCACGTGCCGCGCCGTGACGGGAGGGAAGGAAACCTCGAGTTCGGCGCCAATCCGCCTTCCTTCATAAGCAGGCTTCCATTCGCCCTCGTGCAGATACTCGATTCCGAAGGCGCGAATGCGCTCGAGTTCGGGGTACGCTTCCAGGATCAACGCCCGATCGAACGACACGGCCTTGCCCAAGTCAACCTCCAACCAAGCGGAGGTCACGCCCGCGGGGGTTGCCCACCGCGTGCCCTCATCGTCGTCCAAGGCCGAATCGGCCTGGTATCTCGGGTCGTCTTCGTAAACGTGCGACGCGCGGGCCGTTTTGCCGAGCGTCACAGGATCGGGAAACGCCGACGGGTCGGCGATGACCTTCTTGAGCTTCTGCAGCGCTTCGATGTGCTCGTTCGGGATGCGCCCCGTCTTGTCCGGCGTAACGTTCAACAGCAGGTTCGCGCCGCGTCCCACGCTATGGCGATAGAGCCTGTGAAGCGTTCGCGTCGACTTCGGCGGATCGTTCGGCAAATAGAACCAGTATTGGCTGATCGTGTCGCACACCTCCATCAGCACGTAGTAAGTCTTGCCCTCGAATTGCTTCACCGGGTTGTGTCGCGGGGCGGGCGGCATGGTCCGCTCGCCGTTAATCAGGTCGCTCGGCCACGCGCCCGCCACGATCCGTTCGCCCTCGCGAAAACCGTTGTTCATCAGGATCAAGCATTTCGGTTCGTGCTTCTTGACCAGGCCGTACAATTGCCGCCGCTGCTCGGGTGACATCTTCCATGGAATATCGACCCACAGTTCGCGGATACCCGGATAATTCGTCAGAAGCTCGGTCACGTGGTCTTCAATCAGCCGGAAGTAGTCGGACGTGATCGGCGCGCTCCCTTGGAGTCCCCCCTCGTTGTACCCGTCGAGAACGCAATAGTAGAGACCCGGTGCGATGCCGTACTTCTCGCACGCCTTCATGAACTCGCCGACGACGTCGGTCGTGTCGCCCGAGGTGGCCACGTCATAGTTGTATTCCTTGCCTTCCCTAATAACTTCTGAATCCCACAGGCAATGGCCGGGCACGTGCTTGGCGGTGAGCACGGCGTACTTCATGCCCGCGTCGCGAGCGACCCGGATCCACTGGTCCACGTCCAGATTGGTCGGCGCGTAGGTTTTCGAGGGCTGGTCGCCCGGATCGATTTCGCGTCCGGTGAACGTGCTCATGCCGAAATGGATGAACA
>DOEZ01000621.1 GCA_003532715.1 Planctomycetaceae bacterium | reverse complement strand
TTTGCCTTTGCTGAAAACCTGTTGTTTAGTTGTGGCGTGGGATCTTCTGCCAGTGCTGGCGTGTTGGTAGTTCTATTTATCGCGTTGTCGGGGTTCTTGTACATTTCTGTGCCACATTCGAGCTTGGGAACGCACCAAGTCCAAGGCGACTTTGACGAGCTCTGCCGATGGCTTCAATCCAATGTCGGCGAAGAGCAAAGCCGTGTTTACGTCGAAGGTACTTGGGGGACGATTTGCTTAGGGGAATGCAGCATGCTACTGCCGAGTGGTAAGCACGAGACTCATCTTTTCGGATTGCTACCAGGACAGGCTCAGGTTCAACAAATCAATGGAATTTGGAATGGCACAGGCTCTTTGTCCGCATCTCACGATACTGATGCTATCGGGCTTTTTAGGCCTGGTGTTAAGAATGAGATGGAAGAAGCGATGATTTGTTCGTCTTTGAAGCGATTGAACTGTGGGCATGTGATCACGTGCAGCACGAGGGGGCAAGAAGCACTGGCGAGCCTCTCGTCTTTCAATCAGGTGGCGAGATGTGGGATATTTGCCGTATTTGAATTGGGGAACTTTGCACCATGTTGGGCTTGGGAAGGGAGTGGCCGCGAAAGGCCCGTTAACGTTGTGAAGGTCTCGCCGACGGAGTATCATCTAGATGCAAGGAGTGTTGAAGACGCAACGATTCTGGTGTCGGTGGCGTACGCACATCGGTGGAAAGCATATATGGGAACTTCTTCGCTTCCAGTACGTTCGGCCAGTGGTTTGATTGAAATTCAAGTCGGTCAACCGACAGATGAAGAGATCATAATGCGCTACGAGATCCCGCGTGTGTGGGCGAGTGTGGGTGTCGCAATGGGGGTTGTGTTCTACGTTGTCATTTTGATGTGGCTTCTTCGAAGAACGCGTCTTCGTCTGCTTGAGAAAGGAATCGTCGGGAGTTGAAACTGTGCCCAGCGAAAGCGGAGCGCCTGCGATGGATAACGATCTGAAGGCTGTCCCGAGCGAAGGACTATTTGTCACCGGTGGAGCGGGCTTCATCGGGAGTTGCTTCGTGCGGCAGTTGGTACCCGCCGGCACCCAAGTTGTGAACCTGGATCGACTCACCTATGCCGGTAATCTCGATTCGCTCGCCGAGGTCGCCGATTGCCCGAACCATGTATTCGTGCAGGGAGACATCGGCGATTTTGCCCTGGTGACGCAACTGCTTGATCAGTACCAGCCCACCGCCATAGTCAACTTCGCGGCCGAGTCACACGTCGACCGATCGATTGACGGACCTCGCGATTTCGTGCAAACGAACGTCGTGGGTACCTTCGAGTTGCTCATGGCCGCACGGGCGTACTGGGAGAAGCTGGCTCGACCCCAGCGAGATCGATTCCGCTTCTTGCATGTTTCCACCGATGAGGTCTATGGTTCCTTGGGATCGACGGGTCGATTCGCCGAAACCACGGCCTATGCGCCAAATTCGCCCTATTCCGCTTCCAAGGCCGCCTCCGATCATTTCGTTCGTGCCTTCTATCATACGTATGGCCTTCCCGTCTTGACCACCAACTGCTCGAACAATTATGGTCCGTACCAGTTTCCTGAGAAGCTGATTCCGCTGGTAATCCTCAATGCCGTCGAAGGCAAGCCACTGCCAGTCTATGGAGATGGACAAAACATTCGGGATTGGTTGTACGTTGAGGACCACTGCCGGGCAATCAGGCTTGTCTTGGAGAAAGGGGGCGTCGGGGGCGTCTACAACATCGGTGGGAACTGCGAGCGAGCGAACCTGACCGTTGTCAAGGAGATTTGCCGAATCGTTGACGAACTTCGTCCCGACCTGACGCACGCACCGTGCGAATCACTGATTCAGTTTGTCCATGACCGCCCGGGCCATGATCGCAGGTACGCCATCGATTGCGCGAAGCTGCAAACAGAGCTTGGCTGGAAGCCCAAGGAGTCGTTCGAATCAGGACTGCGGCGAACCGTGGAGTGGTATCTGAAGAACTCGCAATGGATCGAGGGAGTAACAAGCGGAAACTACCGCCGCGAGCGTTTGGGACTGTTGCGTGAAACAACCGCACTGGAGGAATGACGCAAGTGGCTCCATCTAACTCATTCACGGGAAAGGTGTAACAGACATGCATAAAGGAATCCTACTTGCCGGCGGAGCCGGAACACGGCTACACCCGGTGACTCTGGTCATCAGCAAGCAGCTTCTCCCGGTATACAACAAGCCAATGATCTATTACCCGCTGTCGTTGCTGATGCTGGCGGGCATCCGAGAGGTGCTGGTCATTTCCACGCCCCAGGACCTGCCCCTGTTCGAGCGACTTCTTCGGGATGGCAGCCAATGGGGCATGCGGTTGGAATATGCAGAACAGCCGGCACCACGAGGATTAGCGGAAGCCTTCTTGATCGGCGAGAACTTCTTGAACGGCAGCCCTGCCAGCCTTATTCTTGGCGACAATATCTTCTATGGTAACACGGTCGGACAGATGTTGCGGGATGCGGTGGCTAGAGAGACGGGGGCGACTATTTTCGGGTATCCGGTCAAGGATCCACGTCGCTACGGCGTCGTTGAGTGTGACGCCAAGGGAAAGGTGGTTAGCATCGAGGAGAAGCCGAAAAACCCGAAGAGCCGCTATGCGGTGCCGGGAATCTACTTCTATGACAGCAAGGTGGTGGAACTGGCAAAACAGGTCCGCCCGTCGGCTCGGCATGAACTGGAGATCACAGCGCTCAACGAAATCTACCTGCATCGCGATGAGCTGCATGTGCGCATCACCGGACGCGGCATTGCCTGGTTCGATACCGGCACGCATGAATCCTTGCTGAAGGCGGCGAGTTTCGTAGAGACCATCGAAGAGCGGCAGGGGACCATGATCGCCTGCCTCGAGGAGATTGCCTACAATAACGATTGGATTACCAAGGACGACGTGCAGTCTTTGGCCTCCCAAATGGGAAATAGTAGTTACGCAGAATACTTGCACCAGCTTCTCTTGTCGTGACGGCCCGGCGCCGCCGTCGAGCCAATCGCCGCACCGCCGTCAAGAGGTGATCCCTTCATTGTGGCAAAACGTTGCGATGCTCAACGCGCCGCGGGTGGCCCTGACGGAAATGCCTGATGGGCACTCCCCATAGAATTGATTGAACTAACCCGCATTTCTCACCACCA
>DOEZ01000725.1 GCA_003532715.1 Planctomycetaceae bacterium | reverse complement strand
GGAGCCGGCGCCGCACCACCCGATGGTCGCGCGCCAAGCCGAGCCGTTGGACGCGCCGCGGGCCGAGCGCCGCGACGAGTCGCCCGCGCCGACGCCCAGCAATGCGACGGCCGATCGCATCACGGCGACCGAAGCGACGCCCGAGCGCGAAGCCGGTTTGCCGTCGGTGCTCGTCGACGCGCCGCTGCCCGTGCCGCGCGTCGCGCAGGAGCCGAACACGGCGGCCGAGGGCGAGTTGCTTCGCGACATGGTCGATCTCGCGCCGTCGCCGCCGCGAGGAGACCCGGCCGAAGCGACCGTCGAGCCGTCGGTGGCCGAACGCTCGGCCGCGAGCGCGCCCGAATCGGCAAACGCTGCGACAGGCGGCCAAGAACGGCCCGATAACGCGCGTGAACTGCCTGAAATCGAGCCGGGCTCGCGGCAAATGGCGCTCAATCGCCCGGAAACTTCGCTTCACGACGTGCCGGCGATCTACCGAGCGCGCATGGCGCCCGACCGGTCGCGCCGCGCCGAACAACAAGGTGCGACGCCCGAAAGCGAACTTGCCGTCCGCGAGGGTCTGAAGTGGCTGGCCGCCAACCAGGATCCCGACGGACGATGGAATGCTCGCCGCCACGGCGCCGGACGCGAGATGCACGTCAACGGCGAAGATCGTCGCGGGGCCGGGATCAACGCCGACACGGGCATGACCGGCTTGGCGCTGTTGGCTTTTCTCGCCGCCGGAAACACTCACGATCGTCCCGGACCTTACCAAGACACGGTCCAGAAGGGACTCGATTACCTGTTGCGCGTGCAGAAATCGGACGGCAACCTCTCGGGCGACGCCACGGCCTTTGCCGCGATGTACTGCCACGCGATGGCCGCCTTCGCGCTGAGCGAGGCCCACGCCATGACCGGCGACGCTCGCCTCGAACGGCACGTCCGTCGGGCCGTCGATTACATTATCGACGCCCAAGACCGGCGTGGCGGCGGATGGCGCTACGAGCCGGGCGATCCGGGCGACACAAGCCTGTTGGGCTGGCAACTCATGGCCCTGAAGAGCGCCGAACTAGGGGGCACTCGCATTCCCGACGGAACCCGCAACGGAGCGCTACGGTTTCTGGCCAGCGTTTCGTCGGGGCCGACCGGCGGACTGGCGGGCTATCGTCCGGGCCATCGCATCACGCGCCCGATGACGGCCGAAGCGCTGGTCTGCCGCCAGTTGCTTGGCATGCCCCCCGAAAGCCCCACCGCAACCGAGGCTGCAGACTACCTGATGGGGGAGCTGCCCGGCGAGGGTCAAGTCAACCTGTATTATTGGTATTACGCGACGCTCGGGCTCTACCAATTGCAGGGTGAGCACTGGGTTCGATGGAATCGGGCACTGCAAAACGACCTGGTTGCCCGGCAGCGGACGTCGGGCGAAATGGCCGGAAGTTGGGACCCCACAACGGTTTGGGGCGGCTACGGCGGACGCGTCTACAGCACGGCCCTCGCGACCCTCTGCCTACAGGTGTACTACCGATACGTGCCGGTGTATCTCGAAACGGCCGAGTCCGACGAGCGATCGGATGTGCGGTAGCCGAGACCATTCACCGGGGTGGCCGAAACGGGTCGTTTGACAGCGTGCCAAACCCCAGTAGAATTAGGTATAGGGGTTGGCCGCTTGGAACATTCGCAGGGAAGCCAGTCGCCCCCATGGGGTGTTTCGCGCATTTTTGCGTCCCGCCTATTTGCCCGCTTTTTTGAGAGGTCCGGTCATGTGTTCTCTGTTTGCATTTTTCGGCATGCCCGGTCATTTCGAGATGCTCATCATCCTGGGTATAGCGCTTCTTCTGTTCGGCAACCGGCTGCCGTCGTTGGCGCGGTCGTTTGGCAAGAGCATCGTCGAGTTCAAGAAGGGCGTGCAAGGGATCGAAGAGGAGATGAACGACGCCGTGAACAAGTCCGAAAAGTCGGGTGAGCCAAGAAACGGCGCGTAGATACCCCAAACCGAACCCCGAGCGTAAGCGAGCGGGCCCAAACCGAACCCCGAGCGTAAGCGAGCGGGCCAACCAGCCACTCCCCCTCCCACACGGCCATTTCCTCCGCGGATCCAACCCACACCAGAACCGGTCGCCCACAACCTTCGCCGGGCCATTGCCAAAACCAATCGATTCGGTACAATAGTCGCCAAAGGTAAGTCCAAGATGAGTACGATTTTTGCGTTCTTCTTCGGCTCGCCGGGCATGAGCGAGATGATCATCATCGGGATCATCGCGGTCCTGCTCTTCGGCAAGCGGTTGCCCGAGGTCGGGCGCAGCCTGGGCCGGGGACTGGTCGAGTTCAAGAAGGGCTTGCACGAAATCGAGGACGAGGTTCACCGCTCGTCGTACTCGTCGGAAACCCACCGAGGAACGTCGGACGAGACCGATCACGAGGAACCCACGGCTCCAAAGTTTGAACCACCCGCGAGTGAACCGCGAGTGGAAACCCAGGAGCAAGTTTCGTAGGGTGCGTCGTGACGCACCAAGTCCCTCGGCCCAAGATAGAAAAAGACAAATCGGGCGGCTAGCTCAGTTGGTTAGAGCGCCATCCTCACACGGTGGAAGTCGAAGGTTCGAGTCCTTTGCCGCCCACTCACCGTAAACTCAGCCGAAATCAAGATTTAGATTACCTGCCGACGGTTGGCAGTGCGGCCAAGAAGTCTCTGCAAGAGTAGTTCTTGATGGCCTTTCTCGAGCGTCTTTCAGCTTCACCTTTCCACGCTGTCTATTACCCACCCGTCAGACCACTCGCCGCCGGCGACCACCGACCAGAAGAACCAAGCACAACGCCATTAGCGTCAGCACGCTCGGCTCGGGCACGGCCGTCGAAGGGTTGCCCTGCTCGGTCGTCGGGCCACGGCCCCAGTTGGCCGCCAGGATGGC
>DOEZ01000663.1 GCA_003532715.1 Planctomycetaceae bacterium | reverse complement strand
CCTTAATGTAAACGTTGTCGCCGAACTTCACGTCCTTGATAATGCTGCAATTCTTGATAACGCACGCCTCGCCAACCGTCCCGTAAAACCCCCGGCGAGAGTCGAACCGCGACTCGGTGACGGCCTTAAGGCGCTCCTGAAGCAACGCATCCTGTCGGTATTTCGCCCAAAGATACGCATCGGCCGGAATCATTCCTTCGAACGGCAGCACGGCGCGCCCACCGGCTTCGTTGATGATGTCCAGACAAATGCGAACGTCTTCCTTCTCGCCGTCGGTGACGATGCGTCGTCGATAGGGCATTCGAACGCAACGGATAGACGCGATCGCGTCAGCGGTGGGTCGAGTGNNGGGGCTCGCGAGGCTCGACCCACCCTACTTGTTCGGACTACACTATAGGCTACTGGCTAGGGGCTTACGTCGCTTCGACTGTTTAGCGTCTTCGGAGTGACAGGAACCCGAGGGCGCCGCAAATCAACAGGACCAGGGTTCCCGGTTCGGGAATCGGGTCCGGCAGCAGATTCGAAGTGCCGGCGTAAAGCTCCGCGACATCCTGGGCGCTGAGGTACTGGTCGCCCCAAATGGCGACGTCGTCCATGGCTCCCACGAAGAAATCCTTGGACGGCCAAACTTGAGCGCCGAGCTTGAGCGGAGACGCAGCCCATCCCTCGGTGTCCCACGCATCATAGTTCATGTTCGGGACGGTCTTGACGCTATTGGGTACAAGCGTGCCGTTGAGGTATTTTTTCAACTGAGTGCCGTCATACGTGACCGCCATGTGATACCACTGGCCCAGGCTTCCTCCCGCGCCGACGTACGAAGTGCCGATATCAGTCTGCATCCCCGGCGTATCATAGGGCCACCAATAATCGTACTCCCAGCCCGCAACGCCCAACTCCAATTCATAATTCGGACACGACATAACGCGAGCATAGCCGGAGCCACCGCCCGGGGTGATGCCGCGGGCATCCTGTCGCAGCCACAAAGCGATGCTCCATTGGCCGCCGAGATCCTTGAGCGAATCACTCTTGGCGACAACCATGGAATTGTAGTTCGCCCCATTGGGCGTGCCGAACAGAAGCGCGCCGCCGTTCACGCCGCCGACTCGAGACGGGGGCGTCGTGCCGGGCAGTGGCGCCGGAGGATCGCCCGCCTCGATCTCGGCATAGAGCAACCCATGGTTGCCATTGCCCGACGAATCGTAAGCAGCGTCGCCGCCCACTTCGTCAAAGGCCCAGTACGCCCTGAGTCCGGCGTTGGCGCTCGTGGCAACCAACAAGACAAGCAACAAGGAAAGGAACACGGAAACTCTCATGGTGGTTTCCTCCTCGGAAGTAGAACCAGGAAAAAATAGGGATTGGGAAGAGTTGAACGATTGCCTGCCCAGCCAAGACTGAAGCTACTCATAATACCAGCCAATGTCAAGTCTTTGCCCAGCTTTTCCTCCGTTTCCACACACCCCCCCGCAAGGGCTAACGCCTGTTTTTGTGGTCTGCCGGATGTTGGCAGCAGTCGAGCGTGACGCTAGACTGTCCAAATGGTCTTCGCCGTGACGAAGACGATTCGCCTCATGGCCTTGTGGAAACCATCGATGAAACCCAAGGAAATCTGCATTATCGGTGCCGGCAATGGGGGAGCGGCCATCGCCGCCGACATGACCCTGGCCGGGCACCACTGTCGCCTGTTTGAGTTTCCCGAGTACCGTCGCAACATCGACCCGATTGTCGAATCGGGTTGCATCGAGGTCACCGGCATCGCTCGCACTGGTACGGCCAGGTTGCGGCTGGCGACAACCGATCTGGCCGAGGCCGTGACCGGCGCTGACGTGGTGATGGTAACCACCCAGGCACTGGCTCACGAGCGCGTGGCGCGAGAACTCGCGGCCCAACTGCAAGACGGCCAAGCGGTGATTCTTTGGCCCGGCAGCGGCGGAACGCTGGTGATGCGCAAGGTCTGGAATGAACTGGGCATGGACCGGCAAGTCTTGCTGGCCGAGGCCGTGACCTTTCCGTATTGCTGCCGCGTGCTCAACGGCCCTGGAACCGTCAACATTCATCGGATTGACGGCCCGCGGATGCTCATCGCGGCACTCCCGGCCATTGATACTCCCGCCGTGATCGAGGCGCTGCGAGGCACGTATGCCGACCGGGTTCAACCGGCGCGCAGCATACTCGAACCGGCCCTCTACAACGTCAACATCATCGTGCATCCCGTCGGCGCCTTGCTCAACATGGGACGGATCGAGTTCTCGAATGGCGAATTCTACATGTACAAGGAAGGAATCACCCCCTCGGTGAAAAAGGTGATTGCCGCCATGGATCAAGAGCGATCGGACCTTTTCCGCGCGCTTGGATACCAGCCCTACTCCTACGCGCGGATTTTTGACGACTGTTTCAATATGCCGTTCGAGGAGTTCGCGGCCACGTCTAGCAAAGGGCCCTTCAACATGCGGGATCGATACGTCACGGAGGACATACCGATGGGTGCTTCGTTGACCGTCTCGTTGGCGCGCAAGGTCGGCGTGGCAACGCCGACCTACGAGGCGATCATCCATCTTGCCTCGGTCGTCAACGGCGTCGACTACTATGCCCGCGGCCGAACGCTGGAAAACCTGAACCTCGATGCATGGTCTCCCAGTCAACTCGAAGATTACCTGCAAAGCCGTGCTTTGGCTTCCCCGCAATCTCGGGCCGGCTGAAGACGGAACCAAGCGTGATTCGCCACCCACAATACCATTGGACGCCCCTGTCGCCGGACCAAGTCGAGGCGATTCACACCGCCTCGTTGGACGTTTTGGCCCGCGCCGGTTTGTGCATTCAGTCGCCGGAACTCTTGCGATGCCTTGCCGAGGTCGGCCTGCGAATCGACCTCCCAACTCAGCGCGTGTGGCTCAGCCAGGAGGAAGTGGCCAGACATCTGGCGGCGGCGCCAAAACGGTGGACCCTCCACGCGTGGAATCCACGCCACGACATCCACTTCGGCGAGCACGATCTGCACGTCGCGCCGGGCTACGGCAGCCCGTTTGTCGCCGACACCGACGGACGGCGGCGAGCCGCGACTTTGGATGACTTCCGGAAGTTCACCTCCTTGGCGGAGCGTTGCGACGCAGTCGACCTGATGAGTTGCCTGATCGTCGAGCCGACCGACATTCCGGCCGGCGTTCGCGGGGTGGAAATCATGCATTGCCTGTTGTCGCGGTCCGAGAAACCGCTCATGGGACCCGTGCATTCCCTTGAGGCAATCGAAGACTCGCTGTGCATGACGCGAATCGTCTTTGGCGATTTGGCGAGGCCGCGCCTGGTTGCCTTGATCAACATCAACTCGCCTTTGCGGCTCGATGTCCGCATGGCCGAAGCCATGCTGGCATATGCGCGGGCCGGCCAAGCCATTCTGCTGACGCCGGGGATCATGATGGGAATCACCGCGCCAGCGACCGTGGCCGGCGCGCTGGTCCAGGGGTGGGCCGAACTGCTTGGAGCGGCCGCGATTGTCGAGGCGATCCGACCCAGAACACCCCTGATTCTGGGCATCGGTGGCTTCGGATCGGACCTGCGCTGCGGCGGAAGCGGCTTCGGGCGGCCCGAAAACGCCGTCGGCCTCGCGGCGGGCTCGCAATTGGCGCGGCGGTTGAATCTCCCGTACCGTTGCTCCGCCATGGTTACCGGCAGCCGTGGTCCCGACTGTCGTAGCGGTTATGAACGCATGATGACGGCGTTGGCCGCCTGGCACGCCGGCGCGCATCTGGCACTCCAAGGGATGGGGATCCTCGACAACATTAACAGCATGTCTTATGAACAGTTCGTCATCGACGCCGAGATTTGGAACTACGTTCGGCGGCTGGCCCGGCCGACCCAAGTCGACGACGACACCTTGGCCGTCGGATTGATTCTCGAAAACGACGGAAGTTACATGACGCGGGAACACACCGTCGAGCACATGCGCCGCGAGATCCACATTCCGGCGCTCGTGCCGCCGGAGAGCCATGAAAGCTGGCTTCAAGGCGGCGGTAGGGATGTGCGAGGTCTGGCGGCCGACCGCGTTGAGGCGATGCTGTCGGAACCACGCCGGCCGCATCTGCCCGATGACATTCAGCGAGAACTCGATGATTATGCGCGCGGACGGCGCGACAAGATCAGTAGTCGGACCACCGCCATGTGATTCCTCATTTCACCCCAACCACGGAGCTTGCTCGTTTTCCGACGGAGGAGAATCGTGAGACTTTCGCCACGGCAGACACGACTGCTCAAGCAGACGTTTCTCGACTATCAACAGACCTCCGCGTTCCTCGAACGCCCCTTGATCCTCAACCGGGCCGAAGGGCTATATTACTGGGACGCCGACGGCCGCCGCTACTTCGACGCAATTGGAGGAATATTCGTCGCTTCGCTGGGCCACCGCCATCCGCGAGTCGTGGACGCCGTCAAGCGGCAGCTCGACCTCATGACATTCGCGCCCCCATTGCACGGCGTGGCCGACATCACGCTCGAATTTGTCGACAAAGTGGCGAGCGTGGCGCCGGGCAACCTCGACTTCGTCAAGCCTTACAGCGGCGGTTCCGAGTCGGTTGAATCGGCCTTCAAATTCGTCCGGCAGTACTACAAACAGACCGGCCGACCCGAGAAGTACAAATTCGTCAGCCGCTACCATGGGTATCACGGCAGCACGTTCGGGGCGATGTCGGCGAGCGGAACCGGCCCACGCAAAACCAAGTTCGAGCCGCAGATGGCCGGGTTTCTGAAGGTCCTGCCGCCGACCGTTCTCCGCGACCGATTTGCCTCGTGGGACGAGTGCAATCGCTTCGCCGCCGGAATGTTCGAGGACGTGATCGTTCACGAAGATCCGCGGACCGTCGCCGGCGTCATTGTCGAACCGGTGGGCAACACGGGCGGAATCATTACGCCGACCGATGAGTACTTCCGGATCCTCCGCGATATCTGCGACCGCCACGACGTGATGCTGATTTTCGACGAGGTCATCACGGGCTACGGCAAGACGGGTTCGATGTTCGCGGCCCAGACATACCAGGTCGTGCCCGACATCATTTGCGGCGGCAAAGGACTTTCCAGCGGCGTATTGCCGTTGGGCGCGATGATCGCGCGGCAAGATATGGCCGATGCCTTCTTTGGCCCGGCGGAGTCGGACGTTCAGTTCGCCCACGGCAACACGTTCGCCGGCAATCCGCTTGCCTGCGCGGCCGGCATTGCCGTGATCGACGAAATCGTCGAGAGAGAGCTTTGCGAGAAGGCGCATCGCCTGGGCGGCTATCTTCGACAAAAACTCGAAGGTCTCAAGCAATATGGCGTCGTGCGCGAGGTTCGCGGCAAGGGCATCTTGCTGGGCGTCGAGTTGGTCAAGGATACGCGAGCCAACGAACCCTTCCCGGAACTGGGCCGGGCATTGAAACAGACCGCGCTGGACAACGGTCTCATCCTGCGAATCGATCCATCCTGGTTCGCCGTCGCGCCGGCACTCATCGCCGAGGAGACCGACCTCGACGAACTCGTTGGGCTGATCGACAAAAGCCTCAAACAGGCACTCGATCGGGTGCGAAATGACAACTGACGGAAAAGCGAATCAGAAGGACTGTCCCACAAGAACGAAATACCAAGAAGACGGCCGAATGATGGAGCAAGACACGAGTTTTACCGGCCGAGTGAGCCGACGCCGCCTGGCCGACGACCTTTGGGAATTGGTCAACGTCCCCAGCCCAACGTGTCGCGAGCGCGAGGCCGCGTTGCGGTTTGCCGCGATGTTATGCACGTGCGGGGCCGAGGTCGAGATCGACGAGACCATTCCCGAAAGCCCCAACGTGATCGGACGGCTTCGCGGCACCTGCCCAGGGCGAACGCTGCAGCTTGCCGGACATGTCGACCACATTGACGTGCCCCACCCCCCGCCAAAGCGCGATGACGACGTCATCAGCGGCCGCGGGGCCGCCGACATGAAGAACGGACTGGCGGGCATTCTCGAGATCGTTCGCTTGTTCCGCGACCAGGCCGACTTCCCCGGCGAACTGCTTGTCACCGTCTACGGCCGACATGAAGCACCCCTGGGCGATTCTCGCGGACTCAGCGTCCTACTCGATCGGGGTGTGAAAGGCGGCGCGGCCATCGTCTTCGAAGGTCCCGATGACGCGGTGGTCGTCATGGCTCTGGGCATGAGCATCTGGAATCTCATGCTGCGACGCAACGGCGACGTCTGCCACGAGATGACCGGTCCCGACAAGGGCTGGAGCTTGATCCGCGCGACGCGCGACGTGCTCGCGCTGCTCGAAACCAAGAACGCCTCGTTGGCGAGCACCGCCGCGAATTACCCGCTACTACCACCCGAATCGGTCTTCGTTGGGCAGGTCCGTTACGGCGATTTCTATAACCGGGTTCCCGACACGGCCATGCTGCAAGGCACGCGACGCTGGCACCCGGGCAGAACCTATGAACAGATACGCGCCGAGTTTGCCGGTTGGTTGAGCGAAATCAATGTGCCGCCCGGAATCACGATCGCGAATGAGTGGATTCGGGTCGGCGAGTCCTACGAAATCGCGCCGGCCGAGCCGATCGTGCAGTCAATGTTGCGGGCATGGCGCGACGTGGCGGGCCTCGATCTGAACGTGACCGGACATAGCTCGGTGAACGACACGTGCCGACTGGTCATGCAAGGAAACGTCCCCGCCGTGCTGTGTGGATTCGATACCCAAACCGGCCACGCCGATTTGGAGTTCGCCCGACTCGACCGGATGGAACGCGCCTGCCGTGTGGCGGTGGCGGCGGCAATGGATTACCTCGGCCAGCCCGCCAAGGAGCCTAACCCATGAGAGCGGTAGTCTGGACCGGTGAGCGGGATTTCGAAATCCAGGACGTACCCACACCTGCCCTGGGCGAGGGACAAGTGCTTGTGGAGGTGCGCGCCGCCGCGATCTGCAATACTGATTTTCATTACGCCGATTTTCAAAGCAGACCGCCGATTATTCCGGGCCATGAAGTGGCTGGGGTCATTGTGGACAAGACTCCCGAGGTCCAGGGTTTGTCCGTTGGCGATCGGGTCGCCCTCGATCCGGTGCAACGCTGTGGCAAGTGTTACCCCTGCTCTCGTGA
>DOEZ01000005.1 GCA_003532715.1 Planctomycetaceae bacterium | reverse complement strand
ATGAAGAGGAATGTGAAAGAACGCCAACGCGGGCATCGGCGTGCCGTCGCGCGCGGCGCGCAACGCCCGGCTCGTTTCGCGGTACCAGGTTATCTGATCGAGCGAAATCCAGTCGTAGTGGTTGTGTCGCGGTATTTCTTTGCACTGCCTGATCGCCTCGACTCGCGGATAGGCCCGAGAATCGAGGAAGTACAGTACGCATGCCGGCGCGTCCGAATCGTTGTGGGCAATCGTCACGACGTAATTGCCCGTTCCTCCGAGCGACTCCGGGCCTTCCTGGGTGAGGCTGCCCGGCAACGTCGCG
This sequence comes from Planctomycetaceae bacterium, assembly GCA_003532715.1. Lineage (GTDB taxonomy): Bacteria > Planctomycetota > Planctomycetia > Pirellulales > Thermoguttaceae > UBA11386. The sequence goes on along the minus strand of DOEZ01000005.1, from coordinate 5,424 downwards.
ACGTATTTCACGATCTCCCGCCGGCTCGTGCCGTGCTTCTCGTCATCGTGATTTCCCAATACCGCGGCCCAAGGGATCTTGCGGCCGCTGATGCGTGCCGTAAGACGCCGCCAGTCAGCAAGCGGATCGCGCTCGGGGGTCACAATGTCGCCGGTGAGCACCACCAAGTCGGGCTTCTCGGCGTCCAAAACCGTATCGATTACGTCGAGCGTCTCGGCGGCCTTCTCTTGGGCCGAATCCCAGTGCGTGTCGGTAAACTGGACGATCTTGAACTTGCCTTGAGCGTCGAATCTCATGGTCGGCGGCGCCGCGACGGCGCAACATGCCGCAAGCAGAATCGTCAAGCAGAGTGTCGTCGCCATCCGGAAGTTGTCGGGCTTTGCGGGAAGCGTATTCATGGTGAAATGCCTCGGGTTACGAGAAGCGAGGGTTGCTGGCTTCAGCCTTTGTGATCTTGCGAGAAACCTCCCGATCGAATACGAATCCCCGCCTCGCTAACGACCCACAGATGGCCTTCCAGGGGCGCGCAATCTAGGACGGAAAGGATCTGCTCCGCGACTCCCGTTCATCCCATTATATCATCTTTCCCCACCAACCGGCGAGACCAGAGCGCCAACGACAGGGAGGCCGCCAAACCGAGCATCCCCGCCACCACATGGGCCGTTGTCAGCGTCACCTGCCAGAGACCATAAGCCGTTACGGTGTATTTCGGCGTCCAGAACCAGTCCGTGAACCAGACGGGCCAGTTGTAATTCGTTATCCAAACGGCCGCGCCGAGCGCCAATTGGCCCAGGACCAGCGCCGCCAGCCACCCGGCGCGGCGTCGCAGACTGGCCTGCCCGGCGAAACGCCGTCGGATCCACATGGCGAGCCCCACGACCAAAACGGTCACGGTCGCGGCGGCGATCAGATGCAACCAAAGCCAGACGGCGAACCAACCGACGCCCACCGTGTGGGGAACGTGGCGCAACTGCGCGCCAAGGACAATCTGCACGTAGACGACCGGCACGGCGGCGAGGGTCCATCGGTGAAGCCGTGTGGCTGAAACNNCCGAGCCGCATACCAGGCCGACGACGTACAGGTGACGATCGCCGCCGCCAGAGCGACGAAAAGCGGCGCCGTGCCGGCGAGAAGCTTGGCCACGAGAACCTCGTCGGTGAGAACCCGCAGGCCGCCTAGAAACGCCTGGAGGCAGACCAATGCCAAGGCGGCCCATCCAAGCCGTCGGATGGCCGGTCGCCGGTCGGTCTTCCAAAGCAGCACGGCCACCGCCGCGGTCAGCGCGACAAGAGCGAATCCGAGCAACCGATGACCGTGTTGGAGAAAGACGTCGCGATGGGCGATCCAGTCTTGCAGTGGATAGAACAACACGAAGTGGCCGAACGTGTCGGGCCAGTCGGGCACGGCCATCCCGGCATCATACGTCGTTACCAGCCCGCCGACGGTGACGGTCGCCAGCGCGGTTGCCAACAGGGCCCATGCCGCGCGGTGCGTCCACCGGTCGGCTCGAGCATCGTCGGGTTGATCGGTTGATTCGCAAATGGCTTGCACCTTAATGGGTCACGAAGTAAGGAACGACAATGAACACGAAGTAGGGTGGGGCGATTGCAGCGAGTCTTTTCGTGGAGTTCATGCCTTTTCGACAAGACTCGCTGCAATCGCCCCACCCTTCTACAGTCTCCATGGGCGAAGGTCGCACGGGGGAGACTCTCGTCTCCGGTTCCTTCCCAGCCATGGAGAATATCACCCGGCGAATTCCGGACGGCGGACGTTGAGTTGGCCCTGCAGTCGCTGGACGATGGCGCTGTGCATCTGGCTGACGCGGCTCTCGCTCAAGTGGAGCGTCGCGCCGATCTCCTTCATCGTGAGTTCTTCATAGTAGTAGAGAATAATGATCAACCGTTCGCTGCGGCTGAGACCCTTGGTCACCAGTCGCATCAGGTCGGCCTTCTGAATGCGTCGCGTCGGGTCTTCCCCCTTCTTGTCCTCGATGATGTCGATCTCGCGAACGTCCTTGTAGCTGTCGGTCTCGTACCACTTCTTGTTCAAGCTGACGAGGTTGACCGCATTCGCCTCGGTCATCATCTTCTCGAGTTCCGCCACGCTGATTTCGAGATGCTTCGCCAGCTCGACCTCGGTTGGGGTGCGACCCAGCCGCGCTTCGAGCGTGCGCAGCGCCTCGTTCAGCTTGCTGGCCTTCGAGCGAACCAACCGGGGGACCCAGTCCATCGTCCGCAGCTCGTCGAGCATCGCCCCGCGAATTCGCGGAACGCAATACGTCTCGAACTTCACCCCTCGCAGAAGATCGAACGCGTCGATCGCGTCCATCAGGCCGAAAACACCGGCCGATACCAGATCGTCCAACTCGACCCCGTCGGGCAGCCTTGCCCAAATCCGCTCGCCGTTATACTTGACCAAGGGCAAGTACATTTCGATGAGGCGGTTCCGGAGTTCCTGGTTGGTGATGTCCTTCTTGAATTCGATCCAGAGTTGTTCGACATCCTCGGATGCAATCGTGGTGGTTGCCATGCAATCCTCCGTGATTCGCCGTGTAAGCAGCCGTGGGGACGATCGAGATTCGTGTGGTCTGAAGGTTTTTTGTTGTCTCAAAAAAGACGTTTGACGCAACGCAAGCCGCGCGTCTTACCGGCAGTTCGCCTGCCGTCGGCGTTCACTCTATCGGACGCCGACTCGCCAGGGTTGAGCCGTTTCACCTCGCAACCGTATTCTTCCTCGTCGCCCGCGGCAACTCAAATTGTGTTTTCTTGCAGTTCGCTTTCCGCTCCAACCGTATCGATATCCGCTCGTTCCATCCGACCCAATTTTTTGATCGACCCAAACCGCCGACCCGAGTCGTTCAACGCGGCGCGAAGCGTCCGCGCCAGTTGGCCGAAGTTGCGGGCCAGATCGGAGTGCGGTTCGGCCGGAGCCGGCGGCCCCGTCGGGAATGCGACGGCCGAGCCGGCGTGGACGCTCGCGATGTGTCCCGCGCTGTTGAGATGGAAGCCCAAGAATCGCCACGCGGCCCGCGCGAGCCGGCCGTGGACGTCGTAGGCGACGGCCGGTTGGTCGACCCGGTTGATCAGCGTGTGGATCGCCGGTGGAGCGGCCCGTTCGGCCAGGGTTTTCATCGAAGCGTATGCATCCATGATCGACGGCAGCTCGGCGGTGGTCACCAGCAGAACGAGGTCGGCCAGTTGCCAGAGCATTCGGGCCGATTCGTTCGAGCCGTTGCCCGCGTCGACGATCACGCAATCGAACTNNGCGATCCATTGTTGGTGGAATCGTTCGATCGGCGTTTGTTCGGCGGCCGCGCGTCCCGCGCCGGGCACGACGACCACGCCGTCGGGACCGGGCGCGAGCACCTCGTCCAACGGCCGCCGCGCGACGGCCAGATCGAGCAGGTCGCGATCGGCGCGAAGTCCGCAAAGCGTGGCCACGTCGGCCCGATCGGGATCGGCGTCGACCAGCAGAACCCGATCGCACTGGCGNNTGGAGAGCGACCGTCGTCGTGCCGACCCCACCCTTGCCGCCGGCCACAACGACAATTCCCGGGCCCTCGCGCGCCGGTCGCGCCACTTGCTCGACTTCTTGCCGCATCAAGGTTCGGAGTCGATTTGCCTGATCGATCATGGTTATCGCTCGACGGATTAACGAAGGGTTTGGATGATTTGTGAAGAGGGTTCCGCCGCTTAAAGGCGGTCTTCCGCGTCCTTGGCCGACAGCATCAGGTTCGCCAGTCTCGCGGGTTGGGCCGTCTCGATGTCGTCGGGAACGTTCTGGCCGTTGGTCAGGTAGCTCAGGGGCAATGCGCTCGACTGGAGCAAGGGGAGCAGGTTGCCGAGGCCCGCGGCCTCGTCGAGTTTAGTGAGAATCAAGGCGGTCGTTCCGACGGCGGCGAAGCGCTGGGCCGTTTGTTCGAGGCTTCGCGAGCCGGCGGTGCTGCCGAGCACGAGATGAACCTCGTCGGCGCCGGCCTCGGTCAGAAAAGCCTTGAGTTCCTGAATCTTGACTTCGTCGCGCGGGCTGCGGCCGGCCGTGTCCATGAGAATCAGGTCCATGCCCGACAGGCGTCGCACGGCCTCGCGCATTTCGCGAGGAGTCGAGACGACCTGCATGGGCAAGTCGATGATGTCGGCGTAGGTTCGCAGTTGTTCCACGGCGGCGATGCGGTAGGTGTCGACCGTGATCAGCCCGACGTTTTGACGCAGTTTCAGCCGGTGGTTGGCCGCCAACTTGGCGATGGTCGTCGTCTTGCCGACGCCGGTCGGACCGACCAGGGCCACAAGGCGGTGCCGGTTGGGCATCACTTGGATGGGCCCGGTCACCGTGATGAACGATTCGAGCATTCCGGCCAGACGCGATCGCTGGAGCGCCGGATCGGCCGGCTCGCCGTCTCGCGTCTCGCGGCGAAGCTGCTCGATCAGCTCGCCGGCCATCTGCTCGTCGACGTCGGCCTCGATCAGGTCGGTGAACAGGCCGAAGAGTGTGTCGGGCAGATCGCGCCGCGAACCCACGCTCGACTGTCGGCACAAGTCATGCACCATTCCCTGTAGGCCGCCGAATTCATTTTGTCCCCGGGCGTCCGTCTTCGCGGCCGATCCTGCGTGCCTTGGGCGTCCGTCGCGAGCGACGGTTGGCGCGGTGGTCGCGAGCGGCTCGACGGTCGTTTCGGCGACCCGGATCGCTCGCGATGCCGCGGCGATGCTCGTCGCGCTTGCCGGCAGTCGGCTGGGCACGTTCACCCCGGCCGAGGCAGTGACTTCGATCTGACGCGAGCCGGCCAACAGTCCCAACAGCCGTCGCGATCGCACGTCGCGCGTCTGCAAGACCACCGCGTCCGGCCCCAAGTCGCGACGGACCATCCGCAATGCTTCGTACATGCTCGCCGCGCGATAGGTCTTCACTTCCATGGTTATTCAGTCCAACAAAGGCAAACGTCAGATTTCCATCTCTACGCCTTCACCAACCCGACCGACTCGACGATCGTGTCGCGCGTGATCTCGTTGTAACTCAACACGGCCAACTCCGGCATCGTCGCGGCCGTGATCCGCCGGACCGCCGGCCGCAGTTGCGGCTCGACCAACAGGACGGGCGGACGGTTTGATTGAACCAACGGTTCGACCTGCTCGGCGACGTGCCGGCAGATTTCCTCGACCGCTTGCGGCGACATCCGGATGCACAACTCGTGCTCGGTCTGTTCGACGCCCTCGCGGATTTGTTCCTCGACCTCCGGGTCGAGCGTGGCCAGCCGCAAACGGTTTTCCGAGTCGCGAAAGGCCGCGCAAAGGGTCCGCGCCAGTCGTGTGCGGACGTGTTCGACCAGGGCGATCGGATCCTGGGTGCGCAAGGCCGCGTCGCCCAAGGCTTCGAGAATCAACTCTAACCGGCGGATCGACACATTTTCGCGCAGAAGCATCTGCA
>DOEZ01000732.1 GCA_003532715.1 Planctomycetaceae bacterium | reverse complement strand
ATTCGCACCACGTGGCGTCGGCCGCCGTCGTAAGCGACTTCGATATCGATCCCCTCGACGTCCAGTTCGCCGAGGATCGCTTCGGCAAGTCGTGCGGGCGGTTCCTCCGGTGGTGCGTCGATCACCCTGAGTTTTGCGGCACACGACTTGGCGGCGCAAAGTTCCATGTAGAGCCCCTTGACCAGGCCCGACAGCGCGCCCCCCTCGGGCGCGGCGACCGGACGCGAGAAGCCGAAGTCGCCGCCGAGCGACGTAACCGCCACGAGGCTCGACCGATCGAGCAGATCGGCGTCGGTCACCAGCGACAACCACTTCTGAGCGACTAGGAAAGGTAGTTCGACGCCGCGTCGACGCCGCGCCGACCAACTTTGGCGGTCGGCGATTCGTCCCGCGTCGCCGTCGCGACCGGTCAGAAGAAACAAGTGCGGGGCAGGGGATTCTCCCCACATCCGCTGCAGCTCCGAAAGCGTTTGGTCGGCCGTTTCGTGCATCGGGATCGGACGGACGATGACGCCCGCGGCAGCCAGACGCTCGGCCAGCGCACGAGCCTCGACATTGTCGCCAAGGATTAGCGCGGGTCCGGCGAAGCGATAGGCCTTGCGCGGCGTTGCCTCCCAGGGGGCTTCGACCATGCGCATGACGTGCCGCATGGCGACTCGGTCGTCGGGGGAAATCGGTTCGGACAAGGGTTCGGGTGCAGGCTCCCGAGCAGTTTCGGGCACCACGGTTTGACCGGACAAGTACACTTCTGCGATGTCCTGCTCCGACACGTCGGGACAATATCGCTTGTAGAAGTCCCAATCCGTGATGAGCACTTCGGGCTCCGGAGCGCCGGCCAGTAGTTCGTCGAGAAAATGCTCGACTCCCTCGGCCGGCGGCAGAAGCTGCAGAAGCTGGAGGACATTCGTGCTCCGGGTTTCTTGCCGGGCCGCCATGCCAATCTCGGCCCAGGGCTGCCAATGGAAACATGCCGCATGGCAGTCTGGCCGCTGACGACGATACCAATCAACCAGCTTGGCGAGCATGTCGCTGGCCAACCCATAATCAGTCTGTCCAATCGAGCCCCAACGACCCGCGATCGAGCCGAAACCAAAAAAGAAACGCGGTTGATCGTCCCACGTCAGTTCCATAAGGACGGCGGCCCCGTCGACTTTGGCCGCCAAGGTCCGCGAGACCATATCGAGATCCTTCTTGGTGAATCGACAGGAGCTCTCGACTCCCGCGCCGTGAACGATTCCCTCGATCGATCCGTCGGAGTTTCTGATCCGGTCTAGAAGCGTCGCCATGGCCGCACGGTCGCTCACGTCGGCCACGTGGTAGACGGTCGCGATGCCGGCCTGCTCCAAGTCGCGAAGGTTCTTGTCGATCTCGATGGCCTTGGCCGCGCGATGCCATGCATCGGCAGGCACCTTTTTCTCGGCGACGGCCTGTTTGGCGAGTTCGGCTCGCAGTTGTTTGCGGCCTTCCGGCGTCAGATCACGCCAGGCCGGATCCATTTCGACCCTCGGGCTGGTTCCCACCAGGTGGAGCTTCACGCCGAATCGCGCGCCAAGCTGACGCGCCACGGCGGCGGTGATGCCTCGGGCGCCGCCGGTGATCAACCACGGCCGGCCGGGCGTCGGCCCGTTTTGGGCGGCCGGCGCGACCGGTTCGTGCATTGCTCGAGTTACGTAACGACGTCCCCCGGCATAAGCGATCTCCACGAAGAACGAGATCGCGCGCAGTTCGCGCAGCATCGCGGCCGCGATCTGCTCCGGCGGTTCGCTCTTCGGCGCGTCGATGATCTTGGTGCGAAATGCCCAGTCGGTCGTGAAACCGACTTCCAACGAAAGTCCCTTGACCAGCCCGGCCACGGCGCCGCTTTCAAGGCTCGCGATGCGGCCGGAAAGCCCATAGTCGCCTCCCATGGCGGTGGCGGCGACAACCGAGGCTTGCTCGACCAGTTTGGCCGACGACACGAACCCGAACCACTTCTGGGCGATGGCGTAGGGAAGCATCACGCCGCGATGGCGGCGGCGCTGCCAGTCGGACGGATCGAGCGTGGCCGTGGCATCGTCGTCGAACGGAGTGACCAGAAACAGATGAAGCGGACGATACGCCTCCCAGATCTTCTCGACCGCGGCGAGCGTCTTGTCGAAATCGTCCGAAAGCGGAACGACCACGGCCCTCTGGCCAAGCGATTCGACTTGCTTCCGAAGGGCGAGGCCCACCGGGTTCGAACCAACGATCATCGCCGGGCCGCCAAGCTTCCGAAGGGACTCCTCGATCGGCGGCAGCGACGTTTCCAGCATCTTCGACACAAAACGAGAGCACACGCGGCCGCCCCGATCGAACGGAGGTTTGCCGTCGATACTCTGTGAAGCCGCCACGTATTGCCGCAACGGAACGACCGCAAACTCCCGACTTGATTCCTCGGGCCGCATCGGCGAGCCTCGGCCGTCCGGCTCGCCGTAATCGCCCGCGACATGGTCGGGCGAATCGTTTCTGGCGGTGGGTGGCGGTTCGAATCGGTATCGATCAACCCACATTTGCCCTTCGACGCCGCGACGGCAAATAATCTCGCCTCGCCGGGGCGACATGACGACGCCGAAGCGGCTTCGCGCGATGGCTCGAATCTGGTCGGTTCGCGCGAGGCTCGCCGGAGCGTCCGGGTCGAATCCGTCGCGAAGAACGCTCAACTCCTCGTGCATTCGCGAAGTCGATTCGGCCGCGAACGAGGCGGCGCGAGCCGAGTCCGACGTGCAAGCACAAATGTCGGCCCTTGCGACAACAAGAGTCCGGTCGGTTTCCAACGATTCGCCCTGTTCGGAAAAACGTACTCGGCATATGCGACGCGTCGGCGCGTGACTGAGCACGAATTCCCAACCGGTCCGATCGGCCGCCTCGCGGAGCAACCGGAGCGCGCCGTCGATATCGGTTGCCTGTCGCAGTACACGATGAACCAAGGCCGTGCGCCAGATGGACGTGGTCGCCGGGGAGCCGGCGACGGCCGTCGCGCTGCTGATCGCGAGCCCTTCCTCGTTCATTCCGGTCGAACCGCCGACCATGCCCGGCGGGGAGACCACTGCGTGGGCATG
>DOEZ01000197.1:1656-4030 GCA_003532715.1 Planctomycetaceae bacterium | reverse complement strand
GGATAGGGGATAGGGGATAGGGGATCCATACGGACTCATTTGAGCAATGGAACACTGACCGTTGTCTGAAACGAAGAGGACGTTCGGAACAATCATCTTCGCTAATCGTCGCTAATTATCAAGATTAGCGTCTATTAGCGATAATCAGCGTTCTCCTTCCTTCGCAGTCTTCCTCGCCGTCTCGGCGGTGAAGTGTTATACTTGCTCCGATTGAGCATTTCCCATGTCCTATCCGCGTTGATCCGCGGTTCCTGATTGATTGACCCAAAGAGGGCTTCTGTCATGCCATCAAAACCGGCCGAGGAGATCGCGCAATTGCGCGAGACGATCCGCCGTCACGATCGCAAATACTACGTCGAGGCGGCGCCCGAGATCACCGACCTCGAGTACGACCGGCTGTTGACCGAGCTCAAGCAGCTCGAAGCGGCCCACCCCGAGTTGATCACGCCCGATAGTCCAACGCAGCGAGTGGGCGATGCCCCGGTCGAAGGACTCAAGCAGGTCGAGCATCGCGTGCCGATGCTGTCGATCGACAACACGTACAGCCTCGACGAGCTGCGGCAATACGCGGCCCGGGCCGAAAAGCTGCTCGGCGGCGAGCCGATCGAGTGGGTCGTCGAACTGAAGATCGACGGCGTCGCCGTCTCGCTGCTCTACGAGCGGGGCGTGCTCGTTCGCGGGCTGACCCGGGGCAACGGCCGCGTGGGCGACGACATCACCCACAACGTCCGCACGGTGGTCGACGTGCCGCTTCGTCTTTCGGGCGACTCGATTCCGCCGGTGCTCGAAGTCCGCGGCGAAATCTACATGACCAACTCCGACCTGGTCGCCCTGAACGAGCGTCAGCGGGCCAAGGGGCTCGAACCGTACGCCAACACGCGAAACGTGACGGCCGGCAGCATCCGGTTGCTCGATCCGCGGATTTGCGCCGAGCGGCGACTGCGACTCTTCTGCCACGGCGTCGGTTACGTCGAGGGCCTGCGAGCGGCGACCCACATGGAGTTTCTCGACGAGCTGCGCGGCTACGGGCTGCCCCCGACGCCCCGGGTCGAGTGCTTCGGCTCGTTCGAAGCGGCCGTCGAGCACTGCGAACAACTGATCGGCGAGTTACACGAACTCGACTTCGAGATCGACGGGTTGGTGCTCAAGGTCAACCGTTTCGACCAGCGCGAGCGGATGGGCAGCACGACCAAGAGCCCTCGCTGGGTGATCGCGTACAAATTCGAGAAATACGAGGCGACGACCCGGCTCAACGCGATCCGCGTCCAGGTGGGCAAGACGGGGGCGATCACCCCGGTCGCCGATCTCGAACCGGTCGAGCTGGCCGGCACGACCGTCAGCCGGGCCAGCCTGCACAACGCCGACGAAATCGAGCGGAAAGACGTGCGGCCGGGCGACGTCGTCGTGGTCGAGAAGGCGGGCAAGATCATTCCGCACATCGTCCGAGTCGAAAAGCATCTACGCCAGCACGAGTTGCCGCGGTTCGCGTTTCCGACCGAATGCCCCGAATGCGGCCACCGGCTTGCGAAGGACGAAGGGGGCGTGTACATTCGATGCCCGAACCCGCTTTGCCCGGCGCAACTCAAGGAGCGCATTCGCTTTTTCGCCGGGCGAAATGCGATGGACATCGAAGGGCTGGGCGACAAGCTGGTCGAACAGTTGGTCACGCAGGGCCTAGTCGGCGGCTACGGCGATCTCTACCGTCTCACGCTCGACCAGCTCATCGGGCTCGAACGGATGGGCAAGAAGTCGGCCGAGAATCTTCTGGCCGGCATCGAGGCGAGCAAGACGCGCGGGCTGGCCCGGCTGCTGGCCGCGCTGTCGATCCGCCACGTCGGCACGCGCGTGGCGTCGGTCTTGGCGGGCCATTTCGGGTCGATCGACCGATTGCTGGCCGCCGACGCCGCCGAATTGAGCCAGGTCAACGAAATCGGGCCGATCATTGCTCAGAGCGTTTATGACTATCTTCACGGCGATTTCGGCCGCCCGACGATCGACGAACTCGGCGAGTTGGGCGTCGCGATGAGTGACGATCGGGCCGCCGACGAGGAAGCGTCGAACGTGCTGGCCGGCAAGACTCTCGTCGTCACCGGCACTCTGAAGCGATACTCGCGCGAGGAAATCGAGCAGCTCATCACCCGCCACGGCGGCCGAGCCGCGTCGAGCGTGTCGAAGAACACCGACTACGTCGTCGCCGGCGAAAAGGCCGGCAGTAAACTCGAAAAGGCACAAAAACTGGGCGTGGCCGTGTTGACGGAAGATCAGTTTGAGAATCTTTTGGTTCAATAGAGTCTGAAACATGCACGACGGACACCGGACAATCATCGAGCCGTTCAAGATCAAAACGGTCGAACCGCTGGTGCTCATGACGCGC
>DOEZ01000197.1:0-1650 GCA_003532715.1 Planctomycetaceae bacterium | reverse complement strand
ACTTTCTGACCGACTCGGGCACCACCGCCATGAGCGCGGCCCAGTGGGGCGCGATGCTCGTAGCCGACGAGAGCTATGCCGGCTCGCGGAGTTTCGAGCGGTTCGAGCGGGTGGTTCGCGCACTGACGGGCTACGGCCATGTCATTCCCACGCATCAGGGCCGCGCGGCCGAGCGGGTGCTCTTTTCACATCTCATTCGGCCGGGCGTCAAGGTGCCGTCGAATTGTCATTTCGACACGACCCGCGCGAATATCGAGCAACTCGGCGGCGAGGCCGTCGACCTGGTCGTGCCCGAGGGACGCGATCCGGCGTGCGAGGCGCCGTTCAAGGGGAACATCGATCTGGCGCGGCTCGATGCGTTCTGCGCGGCGCATCGCGGCGAGATCCCCTGCGGAATGCTGACCATCACCAACAACACGGGCGGAGGCCAACCGGTGGCGATCGCCAACCTGCGGGCCGCGGCCGACATCTATCACGGTTACGGCATTCCGTTTATCCTCGACGCGTGCCGTTTCGCCGAAAACAGCTTCTTCATCAAGCTGCGCGAGCCGGGCTTTTCGGACAAGACGGTTCGCGAAATCGCCCGCGAGACGTTCGCCTTGGCCGACGGATGCCTGATGAGCGCGAAGAAGGACGGCATGGTAAACATTGGCGGGTTCATCGCGCTGCGCGACTCGCAATGGGTCGACCACTTGCGGAACCAACTGATTTTGACCGAGGGTTTCCCGACCTACGGCGGCATGGCGGCGCGCGACCTCGAGGCGATCGCCGTGGGGCTCGAGGAGGTGCTCGACGAGAACTATCTCGACTACCGCCTGGCCGTCAGTCGATACATGGCCGCCGGGCTGAACCGGGCGGGCATTCCGACCGTGCAACCGGCGGGCGGCCACGCGGTCTACATCGACGCGAAGGCGTTTCTGCCGCACATCCCGCCCGAGCAGTTCCCCGGGCAGGCTCTGGTGGGCGAGTTGTATCTGAGCGAGGGGATTCGTTCGTGCGAGATCGGCTCGGTCATGTTCGGCAAGGAGATCGACGGCCGTTTTCAGCCGTCAGCCATGGAACTCGTTCGGTTGGCGTTTCCTCGGCGCGTGTATACGCAGAGCCATTTCGACTACATTCTCGAGGGCATCCAATCGCTGGCCGCGCGCAAATCGGAATTACGCGGCCTGCGAATGAGCTATCGCCCCCCGTTTTTGCCACATTTCACGGCCCGCTTTGAGGTGGTCGGGTAACGCAAACGGCTTGGCAGTAGGTCCGTTAAGTAGGTCCGTTCCGCCGGAACGGACCTATGCGGAGCGTTCCGCTTCGGTATTCCAGAAAATCGCTTTGTCGCGGCGATTTTCTGGTCCCGCTCGGCGAGCGGGACCTACGGGGTGGATTCGGTTGCTTTCGGGGCTCGGGAAGGCTATATTCTTGGCATAGGCGTCATGTCGCGTGTTCTCCCGCGTCTTCCCCCCGAATCTCCGACCATCACGAGAGAGTCCCATGAGTCGTTTCCAAACTCTGATCGTATTCACCGGAATTGCTGCCATGTGTTCGTTGCTGTGCGTTAATGTTTGTTCCGAGGCCGACGACGGCGCGAAGGCGAAGCGATTCGCGTATCCCGAAACGCCGCGCGGCGACGTGGTCGACGACTACCACGGCACCCGG
>DOEZ01000236.1 GCA_003532715.1 Planctomycetaceae bacterium | reverse complement strand
ACTGCCGTTTCGACGTCGCCGACGTTACCGCCCACGACGATCAGGTACTTGCCCGAGCATATGGTTCGGGCCAGCAGCAACTCGACCGAGGCGGCCTTGAGCATTTCGTCCTGAATCTTGTAGCCGACGGCGATGCTCGACAACTCGACGACGCCGACGGAATTATGAACGGCCATGGGAATCCTCTATTTCTTCTCAATCCAAACAATGCCGCCGTCGATCACCGACACGACGCCTTCGATCGAAGCGTGAACCGGGGCGCCCAGAGCCGGCTTTCCGCCGTTCACCGGGACGCGTCCGACGGCCTGGCCCTTCACGACGCGGTCGCCAACGGCCACGACCGGTTCGCACGGCACGCCGATGTGCTGCTTCAAGGCAATGCCCACGCGGGTCGTGTCGAGCAGACCCTCGCGAAGCGGCCCGACGTTGCGAAACGCCCGAAGGCCGAGTTTTTGCATCAGCCGGGCCATCGGCGCTTTGCGGTTTTCCATGTGCAACTCGGGCCGGCGCGGATTGAACGGCGGATTTTCGTAACGCTTCTTCTCGGCGATGAGCCGGGCCTTGTTCTGGGCACACACCTGTTTGGGGTCGAGATCCTCGGGGCACGAGTAAAGGCTGCAAAGGTTGCATTCGCAGCAAAAGGCCGTGCCAATCACGTTCGCCTCGCCCACCATATTGAATTCGAGGCTGCGCATCGCCCGGTGCGGCTCGATCGGGTGGCCCAGCAGGTAGCGAGGACATAGCTCGGTGCAAAAGGTACACTGATCGCACGCGCTGCGGCCGATTCGGGCCACCTGGGCCCAATTCTGCCGGCGTCGCCGAACCACTACGTGGTCGTTGGGCAACACGACCACCCCGCCGGTCGTTTTGTCGACCAAGGTGTCGTGGTTGTCTTCGAGATAGCCCATCATCACCCCGCCGACCACGTAGTTCGGGTCGGGGACCGTTGGCCCGCCGGCCGCAGCCACGCACTCGGCCAGCGTAATGCCGACCGGCACGCGCAGGGTCATCGGCTCGGCCACCGCGCCGGCGATCGACAGAAACTTCTCGGTGACGGGCCGCCGATCGGCCGTCGCGATGTTCAACGACGTTTCGACATTCATGACCACGGCCCCGACGTGCAAGGGGATGCCGCCGGGCGGAATGACGCGACCAAGGCAATCGTAGACGAGGATGAACTCGTCGCCCGCCGGATAGGCGTCGCGGAGCCGGGCGATTTCCATGCCCGGGGCCAGTTTCGGCTCCAGGAGGCGAATGACGTCTTCGTACTTCTCCTTGATGCCAACGATGCCGCGCGACGCCCCGACCAGGCTCATGCCGGCGGCCAGCCCTTCGAGGACGGCGTCGGCATGGGCTCGCAGCACTTCCTTGTCCTTGTGCAGCAGCGGCTCGCACTCGGCCGCGTTGATCAGCACGGTGTCGGCCTTGGCCGCGAATTTGACGTGAGTGGGAAAACCCGCCCCGCCGGCGCCGACGACACCGGCCTCGGCAATGTTCTCCACCGTGATTTTGGGCATGACGACCTCTGGAGTCCCGTCGGCGGACGGTCAAATCTGTTCCACGCAACCCGACCGCCGGGGGCGGCCAATGGATTCCATGCCGCCAGCGAAGTTCGGGGCACGGCATGGATAACGCAGTTTTCCAGTATAGCTTTTTGGCACCTGGCGCGGCAAACGGGGGAGAAGCGAAACTCCCGATTTTTCCCCAGATTCTACCTCCCGCGATTGGGCCAAGCTGGGGGATTCGTGAAGTAAACGCTGATTATTCGCAATGTTGGTGAGAAGCGACAATAAGTCGTTACGCACCTCTCGCTTGCGCTTCGGGTTGGTGTTGCCTTGTGAATGCTCGCAAGAATGGGCCGAACCCACGGCGTTTCGCGAGGGTCTGAACCAAGGGACGGGCAACGGACGACCGCCCTGACGAAGCCTTGGACGAAGCGCGAACCGCCAGCCGGTCGGATTCGTATAGGTCCTGGGTTGAACGTCATAGGAGGACCGCCGACCCGGAGCTATTCACCGTCTTTTCACCCGTGGGGGAACAGGGACCGTTCTCATGTTTCGCTATCCATTCATTCGCTGTTGCTGTCCCGTCTGTGGTCGCCCGCTTGAAGTGCGCGAGGAGTACCTGGGGCGGAACGTCGCATGCTCGCATTGCGGCGGAGAATTCACGGCTCGCGACGAACCGGATGCGACATCGAGCCGGTGGTCGGTGCCCGGTTCGCTTATGGAACGTGCCGATCGGTTGCTGGCGTTGACGTCACGGCAACTGAACCGACGCGCGGCCATGGCCTCGCAATAGGCCGTCAGCCGGAAGAAGCCTGGATTATTCTCGAAGCAATGACCTTGAATTTGGTGTGCCACTGCTTGCCACTGAAAAGGTAATTCTTCGAGCGCTGACGGCACTGATCGCGGCATTTACGGACCGATGCCCCTTCCGGCAAGCAGTGTGAGCCGCGAATTCAGCCATAGCCGGCAATTCCGCAAGAAGTGGCACCCTCCGGGCGAATAATTCGAGCTAGACCACGCGAGCCTGGTCCATTTCGACAGACTGCAGGACGGCCGGCAGCGAGGCTTGCTGCTTCGCCTTGGTCGCCCCGTAGTCGCCCCCGTACTGCCACAATTGCATGGCCATGCAGTAGACCGCGATAAGTAGCGCGAGGAAGGCAATCGCCAGGAGAATCGTGAACGGGCTGGCTTGCGTCATGGCGGCCACGAGTCCCGGCCTGCCCGACGAAGGCTTCTTGACCTTTGGCTCTTTCGGCTGCTTGACGGCCTTTGGCTTGGGCTCCTTTTTCTTGCGTTCCTTTTTGGCCTTCTTCTTCGATTTGCCTTCCTCGACCGGGGCCTCCTCCAACGGTTCGGCGGGAAAGTCGTCGCCCAGGGCGGTCGGATCGGGCAGGCCATCGGCCGGCATTCCAAAATCGTCGAGGTTCAGGTCTTCGAATTCAGGATTGCTATCGTCGCTGGTCGACACGGCTTCATCTCCGGACCGGATTACCGCGACATGGCCCGAGACGGCCATCGGTCGCGAATGGGTGCTTTTTTGAGTCTTGAGTATTGCCTCTCTTGACTATTCAGTATAGTTGCCACGGTCGCGGTTTTCCACGTTGGCGACGCAGAATCGCGGATCGCCCCACAGAAATACCCCCGGGTGAGGGGTGTGTGCGGAGAATCGTGGGGTGCGTCTGAAGGAATCGTAGGGTACGTCTGGACGCACCGAGAGCACTTCGTCCGCGTAAGACCTTGGGCCAATTAGTGCGTCTCGACGCACCCTACGTCTACGGCAGACTTCACGCCATTCGTTGCGGGAACCGCTCGGCAATCCTAGAATAGTGCTCGTACGACTCGGAGCCTGCAAATAGCGGGATTTGGAGCAGACGGCGATTGGTGCGACTGTCGAGAGAAGCGGATCTCCAATCGTTTTTTCCCTTTCCCCCTTGGTCCCTTTTTTCGATCGTCAAGAACCACGTCAAACGGCTGCCTTATCACACGCTATCAGAAAAAAAGGTCTTCCGTGAACTTGCTCAAAGAAGTCTTGTCGCAAGAGGTTTATCCCGCGTTGGGCTGCACCGAGCCGATCGCCTGTGCGTTCGCCTCGGCGACCGCCGCAGCGCACCTGGGCAAGCCGGTCGAGCAGCTCTTGCTGCGCGTCGATCCCGGCACGTATAAGAACGGGGCGACGGTCGTGGTTCCACACAGCGGGGGCGCGACGGGCAACCTGATCGCGGCGGCCTTGGGCGCCGTGCTGGGTCGCCCCGACGCTCGCCTCGAGTTGCTCCGCGACGTGACGCCCGCGATGTGCGTGACGGCCGCCGCCCTTTGCCGCGACGGCAAGGCTCGCTGCGAGTGCATCGAGGACGCCGCCGATTTCCGCGTCGAGGCCGAAGTGGCCGGCGGCGAGCACCGGGCACGGTGTATTCTGGCGGGTGGTCATACGAACGTCGTCCTGTTGGAGCGAGACGGTTCCGCCCTGATCGAAGAGCAAACGGCCGCATCCGGGTCCGAGTCGGGATCGCTCCCCTACCGCGCGTTCTTGCGAGCCGTGACGCTTCACGAACTGCTTGCCACCGTGCCCGACGCGGACGAGGCCGATCGCCGGTACATCGAACAGGGCATCGACATGAATCTGGCCATGGCCCAATGCGGCGAAGAAATGTCGGGCACCGCCGGCCAACTCCGGCGCATGCACGAGCGGGGCTACCTGGCCGCCGATCTCTTCTATCGCACCAAACTGTTGGTGGCCTCGGCCGTCGACGCGCGCATGGCCGGCGTCGATCGGCCCGTGATGACCTCGGGCGGCTCGGGCAACCAGGGCATCGTCGCCATTCTGACGCCCTACCAGATCGGCATCGAACTGGGCGTCGAGCGAGGGCGCATCGTCGAGAGCATCGCCGTCGCCCACCTGGTCAATGCCTACGTCAAGTGCTTTCTCGGCGAGTTGTCGGTCATTTGCGGTTGCGCGATGGCCGCCGGCATCGCCGCCGCCGTGGCGATCGTCCACCAACAGGCCGGAAACGACGCCGAGAAGACCACTCTGGCCGTCAACAACGTGGTCGGCGACTTGGGCGGGTTGATCTGCGACGGCGCGAAGCCCGGCTGCGCGATGAAGACCATCACGGCCGTCGACACGGCCATCCGCTCGGGACTTATGGCCCTTGAAGGTTTCGGCTTGAACGTCGACGACGGCATGGTCGGCAACACGGCCGAGGACACCATCCGCAACCTGAGCCAAGTGACGCTCGAAGGCATGTTCTCGGTCGACCCGGCCGTGCTTAGAATTCTTCAACAGAAGAACCCGCACAATCACGGCCCGGGGAAGTAATGGCGACGGACACCGCGCCGCCGCGAATCGCCCATCCGACTCTCCCGGCCGCTCCACGACGTCCGGCAAGACGGCCGGAACGCCATTGATCGCGGATCCGAATCCGAGCCGGATTGACGAATCAGAAGTCCATCCGATGCAAATACACGCACGTGACGCCCAGGACCACGACGACGAATGCCAGGCTGCTCCATATTGGGCCGTGGATATCGATCTTGATTCGAGCCTCGCGCGGGTCGGTCGCACCGGGCGGGCCTTGCACGACGGTCGTCTGATCGGTTAGCAGATAGGCCACCACCTCGTCGAGTTCGCCCGGCTTCGGAAAAATTGTGTAAAACGGCAGGACGAAGTAGCGATAGACCGCTTGAAGCAGATCCGGGGCCGCGGCGTGACGTTCGATCACGACGAGTGATGGGAGTTCATACTTCGTGACGCGGGTGTCGCGGTCGGCCACGAACAAGTGTTCGCTTCCGTCGAAGGCCACGGCCGACACATCGCCGAAAAAACGGCCCTGAACGGTTCCTTCGGCGTCGAACATCGCCAACGTGCCGTTGTGAAACAGCACGGCGAAATGACGGCCGTCGCGCGTCGCCTCGGCGGCTTGAGGTTCGCTTCGGCCGGCAGGACGCAATTCGGCCCGCGTGGTCAGATCGGCGGCATCGAGCAGCAAGACACGGCCATCGGATTGGGCCACGACGATGCGGTCGCCGGCAAAGGCCAAGACGGCTGGGTCCTCGGGCTCGCCCAAATCCCGCTCGGCGCGTTGGTGGTACATTCCTTTTTCGTCGCGGCGGAGACACCGGAGTTGGCCGGCCGCATGCGTCGCCACGTCGCCCGAGGTCGGGTGCATCGCGGCCGCGAAGGGGCTTTCGAGGGCGAAGGGGGCTTCGGGGCCGAGATGGACGTAGGGCCCGACGCCTCCGAACGGCAACGTAACGCCCCAGAGCTTTGGTTTTGGCTGGTCGTCGGTCGCGCGGTCGGTGAGGCGAAACACGCCCGAGGCGGCGACGGCGGTGGGTCGGCCTTCGGGATCGAGAAAGAGCCACGAGGCGCCCGACGGAAGCGATGGTCCGCTCTCGTCGCCCCAGATTCCGTCCTTCCACGCCACCTTCTTCAGGCTCGCGCCGCCGCCGAGCAACGAGAACCGTCGCCGCCGAGGTTCGCGGAAATAGAGGAGGCTGTCGTGCTTCGCATCGAACACCGGCCCGACCAGGACGCGGTTCGGGCCGAAGGGGCCGCCCGGCTGATCCGACTTGACCATGGTTTCCCACTCGCCGGCTCGCCACTCGGAGAACGCGCCCGACTGGCTGACTACCATTAGCGCCCCGTCGGTCGGCACGATCCGGACGATGCGAGCAGGCCGGAGGAAGACGTTTTCGATTAGATGTTTCGCCGATCCCACGGTGAAGCAGGCGGCCCAGAAGAGAATGGTGATGACGACGGACACGATCGCGTTCTTCCAGCGCACGGCGGCCAACGCCGAAACCGAGTAGTAGACCGTGAACAGAAACAGAAACACGGGAATACACCAGAACATGGCGTGATTCCACAGGCCAAAGCGAATGCCCGCGATGAGCCACAGGCCGACGATGAAGTAGGCGCCGTTCAACAGGATAAACGCGCAGCCGCCGAAGAACTTGGTCAGAAACAGCAGCGAACGGCCGACCGGCTTACTCAGCAGCAGGTCGATCGCCCCGGCCTCGAACATATTGGGAATGATCGGCGCGGTGACGAGAATGCCGACGAACACAGTCAGTATACCGACGAAAAAGGTCATCACCAGGGCAAGTATCCGGTTGATGAACGGCTCGGCAAGCCGCCGGCTGATGGCAATCGGCGAACCGACGGTCCAGTGGAAATACGTGATCTGGAGTTCCTCGTCGGCCGCGCGGGCGAAGACCGTCGGAAAAGCCGTGTGAAAGAGCCGTCGATTCAGATGGCTCAGATCGTCCTTCGACAGGTTCTCGACGCCCGCCGCGATCAGGTCTCGCCACTGCTGGTCCAACTCAACGCGCGACCAGGAGGCCTCGTCGAAAAAGTCGGGCCGGCCGACCAGCCTGTTAAATTCGTCGATCAGGATTGTGGCGGTCTCGTAGGACAACTCGGGAGGGCCGTGTTCGCGGACAGCGCCGTCGATGGCGCTTCGAAAGTCGTCGCCGGCCAGCGTCCAGATGCGTTTGCCGGGCGAAGGTGCGTCGCCAACGGACTGCTGTTTGATCTGAGCGACCAGCCCGGGCCAGTCGCTAATGCCGTTGCGATGGAGCTTCGACGCACGTTGCTGTCCCAGACCGAGAGGGGCGATGGCGAGCAGGATAAGCGTGAGTACGCCGAAGAGAATCCACAGCACGCGCGACGCGAATGCTTCGGCGAACGAATCCTTGATGACCGTCCAATAGGGTCGAATCATGGTTGCACGGCGCCTTTGCCAAACTCGGAAAA
>DOEZ01000342.1 GCA_003532715.1 Planctomycetaceae bacterium | reverse complement strand
CGGTAATTCGAGGCGTCTCGGGCATGGGTCTCGACGTGGCCGACGGCGCCACCAACGCGACGAGCGTCTGGAGCATAGTCGGCAGCGGTCCCGGCGTCGTTTCGCTTTTGAGCCCCGCGAACATTGCCGACGTCTCGGTTGCTATTGACGGAATCCCGACCTATCGGGAGCAGGGCGTCATGATGGCCACGGTTCGCCAGAACATTCGTGGAACCAGCTATGGCACCGTCGAAGTGTCGTACACGAACCACTTTGGCGGCGACGTGGCGGCCAATGTTCTGCAGATCGCCACGAGCCGCGCCACCATCGGAGGCGAATACAACGTCAACGTCGCGGTGGCCATGTTCCCCTTCGCCGACGGCTGGATCAGCGGCCACGTCGCGGGTACGGGCGCACTGCTGGAGCATAACGGCGTTTCGACCGAGAATGTCAGCCCAATCGGGACCGGACGATACAAGGTTGCGATCGACGGAATGAACGCGCAGAACGACGGGATCCTCTTGGCCGTCAGCGCCGAAAACGGATACAACTTTCTCTCGACCGCCCCCTTGGCCGACGGCACCGGCTGGGAGGTGGCCGTTCGCGACAATACGGCTACGACGTTCGACGCCCTGGAAAGCGCCCGATGGGGCTTCGTCTACCTCGATTACGACGCCCCGGGCCTAACCGGTGGACGCATCGCACCCGGCGGAAACCTGATAGCCGCGCGAGGAAGCTTCTCGTTGACGCATCCGAGCGCGGGGGTGTACCGGATTAGCATACCCGGCTACACGCCCGATGACGGAATCCTCCTGCTGACGTCGAGCGGATGGGAAACCGAGAGTGGCTCGACCTTGCCGGCCGACAACGTTCTCTCTTACGAGGCCGATGGGAACTCGTTCCTGGTTCACCTTCGCGATCGCAACGGTGCGGAGTCACTGCTGGAAGATGGCGAATTCGTATTCGCGTTTCTCGCCTATGACAAGACGCTCATGCCGGCCGTGCCGGGCGACGCGAACTACGACGGCAAGGTGGACGACGCCGACGGGGCGATCATGGCCCAGAACTGGGGCCAGACCGTCGCGACCTGGGCCATGGGAGATTTCGACCTTGACGGCGTGATCAGCTCGAAAGATGCCGCGATCCTCGCAGCCAACTGGGGATATGGCGCCACGAGCGAGGCAAGCAGCATACCCGAACCATCGCTGGCCTGTCTTCTGCTGACCGGCAACCTCTGGCTGCTGATGCGCCGGCGAAGTCGGAAGACTCTCGACTCCCGCCTCACCGGCTCGGCAGTCTCATACTTTGCTGGTCGGTGAATCGGCTCGCTTACTTTCGGCGAAGAACAATGTGCAAGTGATTTAGAGCCTACCACCAAGGTTCGCGATCACGGGGCCCCCCGCGTTACACTCTCCGCACTGTCGGTTCAGCAGCGGCATCAGCGACATCTTCGGCGAACAGGCTGTTCCCTTTTTTAAGGACTGGGGCGGTACTTCACCGAACAACCGTAGGGATGGGTCTTGGGCACGCTCGGCTTCTTCCCCGCGAAATGCTCGGTAAGCGCCTGATCGACGTAGTTTAGGGCTTTGCCCTCACGGCGTTTCTTCCCGTCGGGGTCGTCATCGATGGCGCCCTGGTATACGACCTTGCCTTTCTTGTCCAGCACGAAGACGTGCGGCGTCGTCATCGCGTGAAACAGCTTCCCCACTTCGCCGCTTGAGTCGCTCAGAATCGGATAGGGCAACCCATATTTCTCACGATGTTCTCGGTCCCGCTCGGACGTCTGATAGTGGGTGGAATTGATGGCCAGCCAGACGACTTTCTTCTTCGACCACTTGTCGGCGAGTCGCTGCATCGTTTTATCGCCATGATGTCCCTTGACGAAGGGACAGTCGCAATTGATCCATTCCAGCACGACCACCTTCCCCTTGAAGTCTTTGAGCGAGACACTCTTGCCGTCCTGGTCCTTGAGCGTGAAGTCCCTTTGCTTCTCGTGCTGCTCGGCAAGCGCGAGTGAGCCAAGCATCAGCGTGCCCGCCAGTGCCAATACGATCGTCGTCCTGGTCCAAAGCGTGTTTTTCGTTTTCATGTTTAAGGTACTCTGCGAGTTCGTGTTTTCGTTCGATGCACCGGGCGCATCCGTAACCGCAAATCGGCATCGTGGCTCACGGGGCGTGGGTCGTTGGCCGGCCCGGGAGGGTTTCAGTCCCGTATTGGGCCAAGCCCGGAAGGCTGGACCCCCGGACCCGAGACTTTCAATGCCTGCGTGGGATTATACGGGCGCGATCAACCCCACTCCGTCGGGTGCGATGGCCCCGAGCGCTCATCGGGAGTTGCCAAGGCAGGATGCAGGCGCAGAGTGTGGTGCTTCTCGTGGGGTCCCGCCTGGGACTGGGGCGACGATGCAAGTTCAGAGTTTCGGTCGAGTTATGAAGTATCCGCCTACTTTTTCTCAACCATCAGGTTCTTTGTCCGGGCCTCGACATTGGGCATCGGCGGCAACGGCTCGCTGGGGACCGGTTCGTACCAGAATGTGGCGCACGACCAGTCGTCCTGGGTCTCCAGGTACCCGCGGTCGTCGGCGCCGATCTGTTGGATCGTGATGCGGGCACTCTTACGCCAGGCGATCGGATCGGGCAGGTGCCATCGGTACATGGTGATGAAATGGTGCCCGGCCGCGTCCTGTTCGTTGAGCAGGCAGCCGTTGTAGAGAAACTGCACGTCCTGGACTCCCCAGGAGAGGCCGACGTAGTCCTCGGCGCCCGTGCCGCAGATTGTCGGAAACTCAGTGTCGCCGTCGAGATAGACTTTCATTTCGCCTTCGCCCCACCAGTAGGGCGTCGCGCTGCGGACGCCCATCAACGAGCCGATGAAACGTCCTCGCTGGTTACGCTGGGGCAGCAACTCGAAATCCTGCTTCTTGGTCGTCGGATTCTCGCGCCGGAAGCAAACGTGCAGCTTGCCGGTTGTCGGCGGCAAGGGATCCTGCAGCGTGTAGTCGATCTGGTAGTAGATCCAGACGGATTGCTTGCCGTCGTTTGTCAACGTCATCTTGGCCCGCTTGTTGAAAGGCATCGGCAACCAGATATTCATTCCGGCGCTGGGGCCCAGGCTATGCACGGCCGACTGATAGGGCTTGACCTTGTCATGCGCGAAGCCGAAGAAATCGCCGATGGGGCATTCGATGCTCGGGTGCTCCTGGCCTTCCCACCAGCAGCGCAGTACAAGCTCGCGATAAAGTCCCTGCTCGCCTCGGCAAGTCATCCAGATATGACGGATCGTGCCCGGGCCCTCGATGTCGCAAAGATCGAGTGTCTGCCCCGGTGCGATCCACCGGTTGGGTGAACCTTTTCGCCCCGCGCCCAGAGGGCTTGCCGCCTTGCCTCCTTCGCCCGGCGCGCCGGTGGGATTCTCGAATGAAATCGACCGGCTTACCAGGCCCGTGTCGAGATCGTAGGGCTTGTGAATCAGATCGACCGACGGCGGGCCGGACTGAGCGATCGAGGCGGCGAGGATCAGGACGGCCATGGCGGCCAAGGAACGCGCGCTACCGTGGCGGGCAATGTGACACATCGGGGAGACTCCTTTTTTGGGGGCACATGCGTGAGTAGGACGTCGATACGGAACAACATAACCAATTCATTCATTCGAAGCAAACACTTGGTCCCCGTCGCCCGCTCGACACGTCTCGTGTGGAATCATGTACTTCAACGATCGATCTGGGGCGATGCGAGCAATGCCTCCTGTTCGCGCCAAGCGCGAAGGAACAACTCCTGCTCGAAGCCGGCCACCGTCTTGCCGTTCGAGTCGTCAAGTGTCAACAGAACCATGAGTACCGCCGCCGACTCCGGCACGGACGTCAGATCGACCTTGCCGACGACGACTGCATCGACGGCCGGCACGTCGGCAACTTGCTCGCCTTCCACGAGTGTCTTGCCGTTGTTTCTCACGGTGTACCTCAGCCGTCCCCCAACGAACGGTTCGGGCAGATCGTTGGCCAACCATAGCCTCATCGCGTTACCTCGATCTACCATCTCGATCAAGGGAACCAGCGGTTGGTTCGTTTGAGCCAAGGCGAAATAGCCCTTCTTTGGCGTTCCATCGTGGCTGACCACCGATTTGGGCCAGTTGGCCGCGACCAAATCGATGAAGTGAAACTGGAAATAGCCGCCTATGGCGCGCGGCGAAAGGCGAAAACCCTTTGTCACTTCGCTCATCACGTCGGCCTGGTAGGTCTGACTGGCCTCAATGTACTGCCCCAAGTTCACCGGGCGACGGCCGCGAAAACCGACGTACTGCCTCGCGTCGGCCTTCTCGACCTGCGCGTGGCCCCAGAGGACGTCGGCGTCAGCCGGCGGCGTCCTCTCCCAGTGGGGCGGATAGTGGCTTGTCATCGTCTCGTGGCTGTCCAGAGCCTCAGCGCCAAACTCACCCGCCGTCCTCAATCGCCGAGGGTTTTGAATTCTGGCAAGCGTCCAGATCTCGCCTCCGCCCGAATACCAGGCGGAATAGGCGTGATAATCATCGATCACGTTCGCCCAATACTCCTCGGGGATTGTGTAGCCGGCCGGTGTTGCCGGTCGGTTACCGCTAATCGGCACCAAGATCCGCTCCGGATCGACCGCCAACACCGCCTCGATCAGTCGCGTTGGATCAAAACGCGTCTCGTTGCCAAACGACATAAGGACCACGCCCGGATTGTTGTAGCACACGCGGGCCAGGGCCGTGCCGGTCGGCGGTAGTTGGTTCGCCAAGTCATCACTCGGCTGCCCGCTTCCCTGGTCCTGTTCCGACATGATCCCCAGCCGATCGAGCATTTCGCGGACCTCCGGATAACCCACGTGCTGGCAGAATCGCACCGCGTTGAATCGGCCCGCCTTCAGCAAGAGGATCGTTTCGAGTAGGCGGTCCGATTCGCCCCAGAACCAAAGGGCGTTCAGTCCCTGGATGTTCGTCCCCCGCAAGTAGAGCGGATCGCCGTTGAGCAGGAACATTCCTTCGGGCAGTCCCTGGCGGGGCCGTTGCTTCGAGACGATATCGAAGCTTCGGTAGCCGAAAAGAACGTCCTTGGCATCGAGGATGTCCGACGTGCTCGGGTCCGGCTCGCCCGATGGCGACGACGATGGGGCGTCCTGCTTTGAATCCGCCGGCGGCCTTTCAACCGAACTGCCCGGCGACCCGGCGGCGGCATCCGTCCGGCATACAATCCGACACCGATATAGCCGCGGAGTCTCGGGGCTCCAAAGCCGAGCCTCGGGCATGGGGACGGAGATCGACTGCTTGCCGACCCCTTGGGGCACTTCGCAAGTCACGAGTTTCCGATACGAAGTCCCCTCGAAATTCTCGGGCAGGATTTGCACCTCGAAAGCCACTCGTGCCGCTTGCGCCGCATCCGTTTCGATTGTCACCTTGGTGCGTTGCTTGTCCAAATCGGCCCGGGCAAAGACCTCTCGAATGCACACCTGGCCCGTCGTTTCAAGATACACCTCACGGTGGATGCCCATTCCACTGCCGAGGTGCAGGTCGCCCGCCTTGTAGCCGACGATTGAGCGGGCTTTGTCGCGAACGTAACGTTGCCGCTCGGCGGGGATCATCGGAAGGAGCGACCAATACGATCGCGGTTCGCCAAACTTGGGCCCATCGATCACCCGAACGGCCAGTGTGTTGCGTTCCTTGAGCAATCCCGTCACGTCGAAGCGAAACGGCTCGTAGTAGATCTTGTGCGAGCCGAGTCTCACGCCGTTGAGCCAAACCTCGGCTTCCCAATCGACCCCGCCGAAGACCAGGAACGTCCGACGCCCTTTCGTCGTTGGCGGCGACGCCGGAACCACCTTGGCTGGGAATTGCGTACGATACCAGAGTATGCAACTGACCGGCGTCCGGTAGCCTTCGGTCTTGTAACGCCATTCCGGCACGGAGGTCGCTTCCCAGCTCGAATCGTCGAAGTCTTCGCCGTGCCAGGCCGGCGGCGCGGGGCGGTCTCCATGATCCGCCTGTTCCACCTCGAATCTCGTTCGCCATGGGCCGTCGATCGGCGTCCGCTCGCGCGCGCAAAGTGGTCTTGGCAAGCTCCGCAAGTAGGGCGCGTATTCCGCCCGCAACTCAACGAGCCGGGCCTTCAGTTCCTCCTTGTTGCGCGGCACTTCACCCTCGGCCACCGGCACACCTGCATGGAGCACCAAAAGGAATATAAAAGAACGCCAAACGCCGAATCGCGAGAATCGAATCGAGGTGTGCATTACGTGACTCCCAATCAGGCCCCATCATCTTTGGAGCATATCAAGACATGGAGGAATAGGCAAATGCGTACGGGCCCCGCGGTAGTGCTCGCGCGAAGCTTGGGAGGCACCTCCTCGCGAAACGCCCTCCGGCGTGATCGGATCGAGCGAGTCTCGCCGGTTCTGGATAGCTTCGGTGTCGTATATACGTTCTAGAAGTAGGTTCGCGGGTGACGCGAGTTCGGCTGCTCGCGGAAGGGCTTTTCCTGGCAGTCGGCGTCGGCCTGGGTGAAGATGAAGACGGCGCGGCCATTGTAGGGTTGATACACGACCAGTTCCTCGCGATCGTCACCCGCCACGTCGATGGCCATCGCCTGGGCCGCCAAATTGCTCTTGCTTTCACCGCAACCCAGGCGTTTGGCCACAAGCGAGTCCAACTCGCCAAGGTCGCCCATGGTTCGGCCGTGTCCATCCACCAGTCGCCGATCGACGGGAATCCAAAGCGCGTGCGTGTCGGGGGTGGCCCAACGCACGGCGACCGGGAAATCGGGATAGCTCTGGAGTTCTCCGGCGTGCTGGAATGCGGCGATCTGGCTGCCATCGTTGCCCGAAAGGGTCACGAAATCACCAACGTGGCCGCTTCGGAGCACGATCACCTCCACACCGGGCCGGTCGGCCACGAAGTCACCCGCCCAAACCGCCTGGCCATGCGGTACCTCCTCGCGAGTCTTCTGCCAGATCGTCTCGCCCTTGGAACTCAGGCAATACAATGGTCCTTTCTGACAAATGCTCACCACGACTTCCTTGCCGGGCGACGAGGGCACGAGCTCGGCGGCGTCGGTACAATCGGCGTGGATGCCAAAGTCCCGCTGCCAAACGATCTTGCCGTTGCCGCCGATCGCCGTCTCCCCCAGCAAAACGGTTTCGCGGCCGTCTCCACCGAGGTCGGCCACCTTCGGGATGTGCCCGGCGGCCGTCGGGCGAAGTGTGTGCCGCCACTTGACGTTCAAGTTCGGATCGAGCCCGACGACGTGGACGGGAATCGTATTGCTGGCCTCGTACTTCAGAACAATGGTGGCCGGGGAGCTCGGGCCGTCGAGCCGGGCAATCAACGCCATCGGCACGGGACGCCAACTGCGATAACCCTTCGGATTGCGGACCGACATGTCCAAGGGCGACTCCGCTTGACGCTTGATGGCGCCGGTCTTTCCGTCGATCAGACACAATGTCGGTTCTCCGTCTCGCCAGAGCTCGGCTAGCACTTCGGATCGACCGTCGTCGTTCACGTCGCAAATCGCGGCAATGCCTCGGCAGGTAGGCTCGCGACCCGCGCCCGCCGTGCCGGCGAGGTTTGCCGTATCGCCCAATTCCCAGAGTTTCTTTCCATCCAGATCGATCGCGACGAGCCGTGCCGGGGTCGTGTAAGGCCCCATTTGCGACAGCAAGAGATCAATGCGACCATCGCCGGTCATGTCGCCAAGCGAAACAAAGGAGCCGGGATAGGCCGACGTGTCGATCTCGCGCCATGGTCTCATCCCGCCCTTGCGTTCGATCTTCTTCGCCCATACCTGGTTCTTTTCGCGCCAGAGTCTCAAGAATACCTCTTGCTCGTATTGCGCAAGCATTTTTCCCTCGGCATTGCGCAGCCCGAGCGTGATGTGGACGACATCCGCCGTCTCTGGAACACTCGATAGTCCCACGCTGGCCGCGCGAACGGCGTCATGGGGCGGAACGTTCACGGGAACCGAACCACTGGCGTGAATACTACCGGGCCCCGCCACTTTCCACTCGATCGTCGCTCCGTTCATGGCTTCGGGCAGATCGTTTACCACCCAAAGGTCCATCGCGTTGCCGTCGTCGGCCAAGGCGAAGAGCGGCACAAGCGGCTGGTTGACTTGCGCCATGGCGTAATAGGCCTGCTTGGGACACAGGTCATGGCTGACGATCGACTTGGGCCAACTGGCGGCCAATACGTCGATGTAGTGAAAATGGAAGTAGCCCGCCATGCGCCGCGCCGACAACCGCCACATCTTGGTAACTTCCGCGCAGACGTCGGCCTGATAGGTTTGACTGCCCTCGATGTAGTCGGCGAGCGTCGAGGCTCGCCGACCGCGAAGACCGATCATCATCATGCGACCCTGAGCTCCCAACTTCTCCCCACGGTCCATTTGAAGTTGGACATTCCCACAAAGCTCCTCGGCGTTGCGCGGCGGGATTTTGCCAAAATGCTCGGGGTAGTTCTTCGTCATGGTCTCGTAGCCGTCCAACGCCTCCGGGCCGTACTCGCCGACAATTACCATGCGACCTGGACTGAACGGCCGCAAGAGCTCCCAAAGATTGCCGCCGTACCAACCGCGGTAGTCGTGGATGTTGTCGATTACATTGCCCCAGAAGTCGTCGGGCAGGTCGTAGCCGCTGGTGCCCTCGTTCGGTTTCGTAAACGAACCGTGCGGGTGGCCGCTGATGGGGGTAATGATACGATCGGGATCGATGGCCAACACGGCGGCAACGATCTTGGCCGCCGTGTCGCTTTCTTCCCGGGTGAACCACGTTTCGTTCAGAAAAGAAAGCAGCACGACCCCCGGATTGTTGTAGCACACGCGAGCCAACGCCGTGCCGGTCATAGGCAACTGGGCGAGAGAATCCGTTCGCGGAAGCGGCTTGCCGTCCTCATAGATGGCGCGTCCGCCGCCCTGGTCCTGTTCCGACATGATGCCGAGACGGTCCATCAGCTCCCGGACCTCGGGATAGCAGACGTGCTGGCATGAACGGACGCTATTGAAACCGGCGGCCTTCAGCATCAGCAGGACGTCGACGAGTTTGTCGGTCTCGCCCCAGTAGCCGAGCGCGTTGAATCCGTTGATGTTTGTTCCACGAAGGAAGATCGGCTCGCCGTTGAGCAACAGAGTGCCCTCCTGGCAGCCGGGCTTCGGGTTTGCTTTCGAAACTAGAGCGAACGAGCGGTTACCGAATAGGGCATCCTTGCGGTCGATGACCTGGCCGTCGCGCGTCAGGCGGACCTGGCATCGGTAGAGATGGGGCATCTCGGGCGACCATGTCTTTGCCTTCGGCATTTTCAAAACGACCTCTCGCACGCCGACGCCCGGGGCAATCGTGACGGGCGATTGGATCGCGTACGATGAACCCTCGAAGTTGTCGGGAACTACCTTTACTTCGAGCACGACCTGCTGGGAGGACGCGGCGTCGATCTCGACCTTGATGACTGCCTCGCCACGTTCGGGATAACCTCGAGCAAAGACCGCCTCGATGCTCGCCTCGCCGGTCGTTTCGAGGTACACCTCGCGGTGAATTCCGTAACCGGTGCCCACAAGCACGTCGTCCTTCTGGTGGCCGATGACCGATTTTGCCTGATCGGGGACGTAGCGTTGCTCTTCGGCGGGCGGCAAGGGAAAGAGCGACCAGAACGCGACCGGTTCGCCGTATCGCTGACCGTCGAATATCCGCACGGCAAGCGTGTTCTCTTCTTCGAGCAAATCGGTCACATCGAAGCGAAAAGGTTCGTAATAAGCCAGATGATGCCCCAGGTACTTTCCATTGAGCCACACGTGAGCTTCCCAGTCGACTCCCTCGAAGACGAGAAAGACGCGACGGCCCTTTTCGGCCGGCCGCTCTGCGGTGAATCGCGTTCGATACCAGACAATACTGCTCGCTCCGCGTCTGCCGCCGAGCGTCTCGTAACGCCATTCGGGCAGATCCACCTTGTCCCAAGAGGAGTCGTCAAAGTCCTTTTCATGCCATGCGGGCGGCTCTGGTCGGTTAGAGTTTGTTGTGTTGCGCACCTCGTACTTCATGCGCCACGTGGGGCCGATCGGTTGGCGCGGACGCGGTTCGACCGTTCCTTGTTCCGTGGGCAGGCTTCGAAGGAACGGCTCGTACTGACGCCGAAGTTCCTGTAACCGCGAGTTGAGCTCATCGCGATTGCGGGGGGGAGCGGCCAAGACCGAACAATCGCCGCCAAGCAGGCCGATGAGCCCAAGTCCGAGCAGAAGCCGCCGAAGAAAGGATAAGGTCGGTGCGATCGTGCGGTCCGAGTCGGTTGGGCGAAGCAAATTCGCAGGAAGTGTCATCGAAAGTTCTCCATGATTCAGGTGTGTTGGCGGCAGCGGGAGGTGAGGTTGAGAGGAATATCGTACGACAGGAATCTTCTCCGCCCCTCCCGTCAAGAAGGCCGTCACGGTTTCGTCGGCCGAAGCGGATCGTCCTTCCTACGGAATGTGGGCATGCGAGCGTCGAGAGACGCTCGCCAGTCATCAAGTTTTTTGCTTAGCTGGTCGCACAATTCTGGGTGGGCTTCGGAAAGGTCGTTCTTCTCGCCGATATCTTGTGCGACATTGTAGAGTTCCAGGCTATTGTCTTCGTACCATTCGATGAGCTTCCAGTCGCCGTCGCGAACCGCGCCGCTGGGGGCGCCGCCCTGGTTGGCGTAGTGGGGAAAGTGCCAGAAGAGGACGCGGGGTTGGGGCGGCTTGCCACGGAGCAACGGCACCAGACTCCGGCCGTCTTGCCTCTCGCTTGGCTTGCTCGGCATATCGGCCATTTCGAGCATCGTAAGGTAGAAATCGGTACTCAAAATCGGTGCGCTGCACGTCGCGCCCTGCTTCGTGACACCCGGCCAACGAACGATCATTGNNCCTCCTTCATACAACCAACCCTTTCCAGCGCGCAACGGCACATTGCTGGTGGGATGCCCTTCGGCCGTCGCCAAGCCACCATTGTCCGACAGGAAAAAAACGATCGTACTATCGTCGAGTCCAAGGCGATCGAGTGCGTCCAGTACTCGACCGACCGCTTCGTCCATGGCGTCAACCATTCCCGCATACACGGCGTGATCCTGAACCAGTCGCACCTTGCTCTTGCGTTCCATTGACCATCGCGGCCCTTCGTGCTGGACAGATGCCTGCTTCCGCCGATACTTGCGTTCCAGGTCCTTCTTCGCCATGAGCGGTGTATGCACGGAATAAAAGGAAAGGTAGGCCAAAAAAGGTCGGTCCCTATTCTCTTCGATGAACCGAACGGTTTCGTCGGCCAACCGTGCGGGAAGGTGTTCGCCGTCGGGACCGTCCTCGAGGGTCGGATTGCCGTACGGCGAGAAGTAGCCCTTTCCGCGAAAGGGGCCTCCCAACGCGTTTCCACCTCGATTGATGTCGAAGCCTTGATCCTCGGGCCAGAATCCTCGAGGGCCCAAATGCCATTTGCCGGCAAAAAACGTCGCATAGCCCTCCATTTTGAGCCTCTCGGCAATCGTGACCTCCTCCAACGCCAGACTTTGGCGATAGCTTGCCGGCAGCATGAGCGTCGGTCGCCGCCAATTCTCCGGGCTGTATCGGGCCGTCGGACTCGTGGCCATCGTGATTCCAACGCGGTCGGGATACTTGCCGGTGAGAATGCTGGCGCGTGTTGGTGAGCAGACCGGGCTAGCGGTGTACGCACTCGTGAACCGCATTCCGGTCGCCGCGAGTCGGTCGATATTGGGTGTTTCGTGGAACGTACTGCCGTAACACGCCAAGTCGGTCCAGCCCAGGTCATCGGCGAGAATGAACACGAAGTTGGGTTTGGAGGCCACTTGCGCCTCGCCGACATTTGCGGCGGCGAACGAGAGCCCCAAGAAGACGATCCGGCACAACACTTGACCGAAAGAGTCGCGTCGCACCAATGGAAAGTCACTCGTGGCCATTGATTGGTTCTCTCCATGCATCCAAAGAGGGCTCGAAAGCCAATACGAGACCGAATCGCGAAGGCGGGCTGCCCGCACCCGAGCGTTCACTTCTTGCTCGGCACGTCCCAGAGCAAGTTGTCAATCGCTTGAGAACCGGGTTCGACCTCCAGTTCCATCCCGCTTTGACTGCCGATCTGATACTTGTCGGGCACGTACGACACGGTCTTGCCGTTGACCACGCCTTCGCACATGACATAGACCTGGTACTTGCCCGGCATGAGGCCGTCGGTCTCATTGCCGAAAGTGCCGACTTTGAACGAGCCGTCCTTGGCGACAATGGCCTTGCCGGTCCGCTTTGGGTAACCCTCGGCTGGTTCGACGCAGCCGAAGAAGAGCATGGCCTCATTGGGCCAGGACCCGCCGTCGAGAGTGATCTTGCCGGAGATGGGGACGGTGTCGGGCCGGCTCGGGCCGCATCCTCCCACCACGACAAGGAGAACCAGCAGGATCGCCGAAGGCAGTGAAAGACTCTTTGAAGCATACATCTACATTCTCCATGCTAGTGCTTTGTCAGATTCTGATTATTGGGTTGGCAGGTCATGCTTATCCCTGTAAGCAAAGGACTTTCGTGATCTGCCAACNNAATTCCTAATGTTGTCAAAGCACTAGTCGGTTTCCACGAAAACCTCGTCTCCGGCGATCGTTCCCATGGCATTGTAGGTTCGGTAGTCGATCGACTCATTGAGAAAGCGAACGCTTCCGTCACCCATGGCGAAACTCGCCCCGCCCGGGTGGAGACTTTTGAAGCCCATCGTGTGCTGCCACCAACCCGTTCCACCTGGGCCGACGGAGTCCTCTCCGTTGTCGCTCATCATGGTGTTGATCGGAATATGCGTCGGACACAGGGCGAAGTTCTGCATGTACATTCCG
>DOEZ01000281.1 GCA_003532715.1 Planctomycetaceae bacterium | reverse complement strand
GGCGTTGCCCTGGGCTACGAAGTGAAGGCCCTTCGGGCCGAAGAAATTCCAAAGCAATCGGTTGTCATTTCGCAGTACCTATCGACAATCCGCGTTTATCTGCGTTCATCCGCGGTTCCCATTCTTCGTCCGCTCCGCGTACATCCGCGGTTCCCATTCTTCGCCCGTTATCCTCTATACCAATAACAAGCTCGGGGATTGTAGGAAGCCGATTACTTGGTTCAGGAATCGTCCGGCCATCGCGCCGTCTACCAAGCGGTGGTCGAACGACAGGCTCAGCGGCATCATGAGTCGCGTTTCAATTCGCCCTTCGCGGACCACGGGCATCCATCGCGAGCGGCCCACCAGCAGCAAGGCCGCCTCGGGATGGTTGATAATGGGCGTGCTGTACGTGCCGCCCACCGCGCCGAGGTTGCTGATCGTAAACGTCCCGCCGCGAAGATCCTCGATGGCGAAGCTGGCCTCGCGCGCCTGCTGGGCCAGCCCGGCCAGCGCGTCGGCAATCTGCGCGATGCTCATCTGGTCAACCTCGCGGAGCACGGGCACGACCAGCCCGCGAGGCGTATCGACCGCCACGCCCAGATTGACGTACTCCTTGTAGACGATCTGCTCGTTCTCCTCGTCGAGCATCGCATTGAGCGCGGGGTGCTGCCGCAGCGACAGGGCGACCGCCCGAAGGATCAGCGGCATGGCCGTCAATTTGATGCCCGGGCCCAAATATCCCTCGGGCACGCTCTTGCGGATCGATTCCAACTCGGTCACGTCGGCGTCGTCGAAATTCGTCACGTGCGGAATCGTCGAGGCGGAATGGCTCATGTGCCGGGCAATCGTCCGGCGGATCTGCGAAATGCGGTCGCGGCGAATCGGTCCCCAGGCGTCGCGGTCGGGCTGGCCCGGCGGAACAACCGGCTCGCGCGAAATGGGCGGCGCGGATGGCTTTGATGATTTGCTCGACGCGGGCGCCACGGACGGCTTGCCCGTGGTGGCCATCGTCCTTGCCGCCGTCTCGATGTCTTCGGGCGTGATTCGACCGTGAGGACCGCTGCCCTGGACCCGGGCCAGATCGACGCCCAACTCGCGGGCCAGTCGCCGAGCAACCGGCCCGGCCGGAATCAACGCTTCGTCGTGGATCACTTGGTCGGCAATGGTGGTCGTCGAGGCAGCCACGGGCGGCTTGTCCTTCGCGGGCGACACGGACGGCGTGCCCGTCGTTGCAGTGGGCTCGGCAGTGCCGGACGAGTCGGCAGCCACACCCTTCGTGGGCTCCGGTTCCGGCTTCCTCTTCGGCTCTCCCTCGGCCGATTCGAGCGTCAGAAGCACCTGACCAACCTTGACCTTTTGGCCTTCCTTAACGTGAATCTTCGTCACCTTGCCGCCATCGCGCGACGGGACCTCGATCACCGCCTTGTCGGTCTCGAGCTCGAAAACTCCCTGATTCGGCTCGATCACGTCGCCTTCGTGGACCAGCACTTTGACGATGTCGCCCGACTCGATGTTCTCGCCCAACTCGGGCAACTTGAATTCAATGCTCATAATCTAGTCCAGATAAAGAGGCAATTCATTTTATGAAACTGCGGATTAACGCAGATAAACGCAGATTGATTTGATGTTTGACGATCGGAAAGATGGAAAAGGGGGGAAAGGGGAAATATCGGTCATGGTGCCTCGTCTGACAACCGTCAATTCAATCAAAGAAACTCTTTTTTTCCCTTTCGCCCCTTTCCCCTTTTTCCGAAACGTAAAAGCCCGCTCTCCTACGCTCGGGGTTCGGTTTAGCATTAACCCAAAAAACAAATCTGCGTTCATCCGCGTTCATCCGCGGTTTCACTTAAACACTTACCGGGTTCGGCGCGTCGGGGTTGATGCCGAGCGTCTTGATCGCTTCGTCCAACTTCGCCTTCGGGTATTGCCCTTCGTCGGCCAGCGACGTCAGGGCCGCCAAGACGATGTGTTCGGCATCAACCTCGAAGAAACGTCGCAATTCGGCCCGAGCTTCGCTCCGCCCGAACCCGTCGGTTCCCAGCACCGTGTACGGCGCGTCGATCCATGGGGCGACCGACAGCGGCAACGCGGCCACGTAATCGCTGGCGGCGACGACCGGCGAGCGGCCGTCGCCGAGTGTGTGCCGGACGAACGGCACCCGCGGCCTCTTCCCGCCCGGATGCAGCCGATTATACCGTTGGCAGTCGCGGGCGTCGAGCATCAGTTCCTTGTAGCTCGTGACGCTGAACACGTCGCTGCCGACGCCAAACTTGTCGGCCAGCATTTCCTGGGCCCGAAGCACTTCGCGGAGGATGGCCCCGCTGCCCAAGAGCCGGACTTTCGGCTTCTTGGCGCCCGCGTCGCGCGACGAAAGCCGATAGATGCCGCGGATGATGCCCTCGGTGCTGCCCGGCGGCAGGATGGGCATCGCGTAGTTTTCGTTCATCAGCGTGATGTAATAGAAGACATCTTGTTCTTCGTAGTACATCCGCTTGAGCCCGTCGAGCACGATGACGGCCATTTCGTAGGCATACGCGGGGTCGTAGGCTTTCAGGTTGGGCACCGGGAGGGCCAGCAGGTGGCTGTTGCCGTCCTGGTGCTGGAGTCCCTCGCCGGCCAGCGTGGTCCGGCCGGCCGTGCCGCCCATGAGGAATCCGCGGGTTCGCATGTCGCCGGCGGCCCACACTAGGTCGCCGATCCGCTGCATGCCGAACATCGAGTAGTAGATAAAGAACGGGACGAGGTTGATTCCATGGCTCGAATGGGCTGTTCCCGCGGCGATCAACGACGCCATCGACCCGGCTTCGGTGATCCCCTCTTCGAGAATCTGCCCATCGGTGGCCTCGCGATAGAAGAGGATCGTGTCGGAATCGACCGGCTCGTAGAGCTGTCCGACGTGCGAGTAGATGCCGACCTGGCGGAACAGGGCCTCCATGCCGAACGTGCGCGCCTCGTCGGGCACGATGGGCACGA
>DOEZ01000159.1 GCA_003532715.1 Planctomycetaceae bacterium | reverse complement strand
GCGCGACTACGCCGCGGGCCGCCGCGATGACGTCTGGGCGCTCCTTCCGGTCTATTCTCGACGGCCCGCGGCCGAAGAGAAGCGGAATGTGTGTTCCTAGCCCGGATTGTTCACCGGAGTGTGACACTGCTCGCGGAATAGACAAGCCCGTCGCCAACACGTGCGTGTTTAGCGTGCCCCCCCTATGGGTTACGCTTGATGTGGTTGTCACGTTCGTCCATGGGAATCTCCACCGCAATGGAGAAATCGCCACCCGGTTGTGGTATACTCACGAAGCGGATTCGGCCCTCCGGGGGTACTGGGCGCACCCATTCGAGAAAAGGTCAATAAACTCGTCGCCGGGCCGAATCACTTTTTGACGAAACGGGCCGCGGGCTGTCCATGCCCCGCCGGTTCCGCGTCGTCTCGGCCGCCTCGCGGCACGAGTCGCGCGTGCCCGGGGCACCATCTCCACGGCTGGTTGCGCTAATAAAGGAGTCGGACTCATGTTGGAAGTGTTCGAAGCTGCCATCGCGCCGGCCAATCTGCCGTATACGATCCTGCTGGGGCTGATCATCCTGTATTGGGTGCTCTACCTACTCGGAACGTTCGGCAGCGATGCGCTGGACTTCCTCGATTTTGATTTCGACGCGGACACCGACGTGGACGTCGATTTGGACGCCGACGTGGACGGTGGAATGACCGGGCATGGTTCGGCGCTCGGCGCGTTTCTCCACTTCTTCCACGTGGGCGATGTGCCGATCATCGTGATCTTCAGCATCTTGGCCTTGGCCATGTGGTTGATCTCGATGCTCAGCACCCATTTCCTCGGCACGGTGAGCATGGCCGTGGGACTGATGCTGGTTGTCCCGATCGTTTTGGGCGGGCTCATCATGACGAAAGCCCTGGTCATGCCGATGGCGCCGTATTTGAAGGCCGTTTTGACCCAGGAAGGCGAATCGGTCGAGATCATCGGCCGCCGTTGCACCGTCACCTCGCTCGAGGTGACGCCGCGTTGCGGTCAGGCCGAGATTCAAACCGAGGGAGCCCCCATTCTGCTCAATGTCAAGACCCGAGAGGGAGCTACATTGAAGAAGGGCGACGAAGCCGTCGTCTTCGATCACGATAGTACCAAAAATGTTTACCTAATAGCACCCATGGACGTCGACCCGGCGTCGGCCGAGGAGGAATCACAATGATCGCTGTTTTCAACTGTCCGCTTCTTGCCAACTTCGTCGGCAATGTCCTGCTCTTCATCGCGGGCGTCGTATTTCTCCTTCTCTTCGGGTTGCTTGTGATGATCGTCCGCTGCTGGCGGAAGGTCGAACAGGGAACGGCCTTGATTGTCACCGGCGGTCCCAAGCCGACGGTCCATTTTTCAAAAGCCATTGTCTGGCCGTTGATCCGCCAGACTGAAATCATGGACATCTCGGTCAAACGGATCGAAATCTTCCGGCACGGCTCCGAGGGTCTGGTCTGTCGCGACAACATTCGGGCCGACATCAAGGTGGCCTTCTACGTTCGCGTCAACAAGAGCGAGGAAGACGTCCTCCGCGTGGCCACGTTGGTCGGCTCGGAACGAGCCACTCAAATCGGCGCGCTCCAGGAACTGTTCGACGCCCTGTTCTCCGAGGCCCTCAAGACGGTCGGCAAGAAATTCGACTTCGTCGAACTTTACGAATCGCGCGAGCGGTTCAAGGAAGAAATGCTCAAGGTCATCGGCACCGACCTGAACGGCTACGTGCTCGTCGACGCGGCGATCGACTATCTCGAGCAAACACGTATCGAGGAACTCGACCCGCAGAACATCCTCGACGCCGAGGGCATCAAGAAGATCACCGACAAGACGGCGACGCAGCAGGTGTTGGCCAACAACATCAACCGCGAGAAGGAAAAGACGATTAAGAAGCAGGACGTCGAGGCCCGCGAGGCGATTCTCGCCCTCGAGCGGCAACAGGCCGAGGCCGAACAGAAACAGCAGCGTGAAATTGCCGCGGTCACCGCCCGCGAAGTCGCTGAATCGCGGAAGATCGAGCAGGAAGAACGTCTCAAGTCGGAACGGGCGCGGATCGCGACCGAAGAGGAAGTCGCGATCGCCGAGGAAAACAAGCAACGTCAGGTAATCGTCGCCCTGCGTAACAAGGAACGGACAGACAAGGTCGAGATCGAGCGGGTCGAACGCGACCGGATGCTCGAGGCGACCGAGCGCGAGCGCGTCGTCACCCTGGCCGACATTGAAAAAGAAAAGGCGGTTGAAACCGAGAAACGGAATATCCAGGAAGTGATTCGCGAGCGGGTTATGGTCGAGCGGGCCGTGGTCGAGGAACAGGAGAAGATCAAGGACACGCACGAATTCGCCACCGCCGACCGAGCCAAGAAGGTCGCCATCACGGTTGCCGAGCAGCAAGCCCAAGAAGCCCTCGTCAAGGAAATCAAACAGGCCGAAGCGGCCCGCGACGCGGCCAAGTTCTCGGCCGAGCAGCAGGTCATCACGGCCGAGGCACGACGCGACGCGGCCGAACGCGACGCGGCAGCCAAGAAGGTGCTCGCCGAGGGAATCAGTGCCGAAGAAGCGGCCATGGGAATCGCCGAGGCCAACGTGATCGAAAAGAAGGCCATCGCCGAAGCCCACGGCATCGAAGCCAAGGCCGACGCCATCGAGAAGCACGGCACGGCCGAGGCCACCGTGTTGGAACGAAAGGCAGTCGCCGAGGCAAAGGGAATGGAAGCCAAAGCCGAGGCCATCCACAAGACGGGCACCGCCGAGGCGAACGTCATCCAGGAGAAGGAACTGGCGGCGGCCGCCGGCATCACCGAGAAGGCCAAGGCGATGAAACTGTTCAACGAAGCCGGCCAAGACCACGAGGAATTCAAACTGAAGCTGCAGAAGGAGAAAGAGGTCGAACTGGCCGCCATCCTCGCGCAGCAGGAAATCGCCCAGCAACAGGCCGGCATCGTCGGCAAGGCGCTCGAAAGCGCGCGAATCGACATCGTTGGCGGCGAAACCGAGTTCTTTGACAAGATCACCAGCGCGATCGTCTCGGGCAAGACGGTCGATCGCTGGGTGTCGAACAGCCAGGTGCTGACCGACATCAAGGAGACGTTCTTCAACGGCGACGCCGAGTATTTCCTCGATCGGATTCGCGGGATTGCCGGCGAGTTGAAGATCGGCAGCGAGGACATCAAGAACCTGTCGATTGCGGCCCTGATCGCGAAGATGATGGGCATGACCGACGACGAGACCGTTTTGGGCAAGCTGAAGGACGTTTTGGGCGGCATCCGGGCGGCCGGTTTGGCCGACAATCCCGCCTCGGCGCTAAACCTGCCGTTGAAGTAACCGCCGCGCGTCCGATACTCGCACGGCCGGTCCAGCTCGGATGCACGTCCATCGAGCCGGTTTGGCCAACGCGGCGCAGTGCCGGCCGGTCCGTCGTTGAACAAAGCCGTCCCTCGAAACCCAAGTGCCATGGCCAACACCGAAGACAAGCCCGACAAGGTTCCGGCCGAAGCAGCCGCGCCCACGCTGGAACACGGCACCTACGAAGTCATCCGCAACCGGCTGAGCGCCTCGGGCCGCGAGTTGCAGGCAAGGCTCGCCAAGCTCAACGAGGCGAGGCGCGAAGCCTTCGGGGCGATCGAAACATCCCTGCTCGGCACGGGACGCATCACGACCGACAACAACTGCGTCCCGCGCGATCTGATCGCGATAGACAGTCGCTTCTTGTTCGGCTACAATGTCCACATTGGCCTCCGCTCGACCACGGCCCCGGCCGACGTCTTTTCCGTCTGGCAGTTCGCCGACAAGACGTTCACCCAGCAACCACTCGACCTGATCGCCGACGCGACCTTCGAACGCGACTTCGTCGAACTCTACAAGTACTATCGTCGGGCGGTCTTCGCGCGATTCGTTGAAATCGGACCCTATTTGTACATGGTCTTCCGCATCAGCGACGACGTCCGCGACATCAAGGCGTTCAAATGGCTCGTGCAGGGCGACCGGCTGCAATACGTCGACAACCGAAGCGAACACGAGGTCGTGCTGCCGGCGCAGCATGAATTTGAGTGGACACGGACGCGCCGCGACATGCAGGTGGGCGGGCTACACGCGCACTTCAATATCGCCGATCGTCTGTTCGTCGAAACTACCGAGGGCGATCTGACCGTCAAGATCGAAAACAACACGGACACGGGCGAGGGGATCTATGCCGAGCCGGTCGACAACCCCGACCAGACGCTCGACGACGCCGAGATATTCTACGCGACACTCGGCAACCTGATCCTGCTGAAGATCCGTCCCTACCAGGAGCCACGTTTCCGCTACCTCGTCTACAGCGAGAAGACCCAACAGGTCCGGCGTCTCGATTCGATCGAGCATGCCTGCGTGCTGTTGCCCGACGACCAGGGCATCATCGTCTCGAACGGCTATTTCCTTCAGACGGGCGAGTGCAAGATTTTCGAGAGCGCTCTGTCCGAGATGGTCTATCACAGTCGGGTGCAATCGCCCAACGGCGAGGACTATCTCTACGTGTTCTACAACCGGCTGTCGGGCGACTACGTCCTGTTGCCCTACAACCTGATCGAGCAGAAGGTCGGCACCCCGATTCTCTGTAACGGGTTCACGCTGTTCGATAGCGGCGAGATGGTCTACTTCAAGGCGGGCGAGGAACCTCAGCGGCACCACGCCCTGCAAATCTGGCAGACTCCCTACACGGCCGAGGATTACCAGGTTCCGGCGAAGACGCAGACCTATCTTCACCGAATCGGCAATCGCGACATCGTCCGCGGCATGGCCGAGTGCCACGAGGTGCTCGGGCTGATCGCCAAGGAAGATACCTACGCCAACCTTTTCGTCGATCTGGCCAAGACGACTGGCGACATCCTCGATAGCTATCACTGGATCGGCCACGGCGAGGTATTCAACCTCGCCGAAGTGCTTCGCCAGATCAAGGACTCGGCCGAGGCGGCCATTGGCGAGTTCGAAAAGGTCCGGGCCGTCCGCCGCGACACGGCCGACGAACTGACGCGCGTCACCACGCAGACCCGAAAGATCGTTTCCGCCATTCGTGCCCGGCGGTTCGAGCAAATCGACGATTTCGTCAAGTCGCTGGTCGATCTGCGCGGCGTTCGGGGCGAAATCATCGCGCTTCGCGACCGCCGGTACATCGACCTCGACAGCGTCGGCTCGCTCGAAGCTGAAGTCGAGCAGAATAGCCACCAGGTGGCCGAAAACTGCGTCGGGTTTCTGCTTCGGCCCGAGGCGCTTTCGCCCTATGAAGCGACCGTCGCCGAACACCGGGGCAAGATCGACGGACTCACCAAGGCGACCGACGCTCGGGCTCTGGAGAAAGACATCGCCCAGGCCGCCGCCGAGCTCGAAATGCTCATCGACGTGGTGAGCAACCTCAAAATCGACGACGCCACCCAGCGAACGACGATCATTGACAACATCTCGACCATCTTCGCACAGCTCAACCAGACCCGGGCCGCATTGAAGACGAAGATGGGCACCCTGGGCAGGGGCGAGGCGGTCGCCGAGTTTGCCTCGCAACTCAAGCTGCTCAACCAGGGCGTCGTCAACTACCTCGACGTATGCGACACGCCCGAGCGATGCGACGAGTATCTCACCAAAATGATGGTGCAGATCGAGGAGATGGAAGGCCGGTTTGCCGACTACGACGAATTCGTCGGCCAGCTCACCGAGAAACGCGAGGAAGTCTACGGGGCGTTCGAAGCTCGCAAGCAGCAGCTCGTCGAAGCCCGAAGCCGCCGGGCCGCCGCGCTGGCCCAGGCCGCCGAGCGAATCCTTCGCGGGATCAAGACGCGCGTCGAGAGCCTCAAGGAAGTCAACGAGATTCACGGCTATTTCGCCTCGGACCTGATGATCGAGAAGGTCCGCGACATCGTCGAACAACTGTCCGGGCTCGGCGACGCGGTTCGCGTCGACGATATCCAAAGCCGCCTCAAGACGATCCGCGAGGATGCCGTTCGCCAGCTCAAGGACCGCAAGGATCTGTACGAGGACGGCGAAAAGATCATCCGGCTTGGAACGCACCGCTTCTCGGTCAACACGCAGCCGTTCGATCTGACCACGGTCGTCCGCGACGGCGACATGTATCTGCACCTGACGGGCACGAACTTCTTCGAAAAGATCGACGACCCCGAACTGCTCGCCACGCGCGACGTCTGGGGGCAAGAGTTTGTCTCGGAAAACGACAACGTCTATCGGGGCGAATATCTCGCCTTCGAGATATTCCGGTCGCGCGGTTCGACCGACGTGCCCGAGGCCGAGCAACTCCGATCGATGAACGACGATGAGTTCATCGCATTCGTTCAGCGTTTCATGGGCCCGCGATTCGCCGAAGGATACGTCAAGGGGGTTCACGACCACGACGCGGCCATCCTGCTTCGCGCTATCCTCGACATGGATGCGACGGTCGGACTTCTGCGCTATCACCCACGGGCACGCGCCTTGGCTCAGGTCTTCTGGATGCAGTACGCCGACGGGCGGGCCAAGAGGACGGCCGCCGCCGCCATGAAGGGATTCGGCGCGATTCGCGAGGTCTTCCCCGCCACCGAGCAGCAGCGTCATTACATCGCCGACATGCGTCGATTGGTCGGCGATTACGTCGGCGGCGGCGCGATCTTCGACCCGGAACTGGTCGACGAGGCGGGCGAGTACCTGTTCGAGGAGTTGACGCGCGGGGGGCAATTCGTCGTGAGTCGCCGAGCCGCCGGCCTGTTCCGCGACTTCCACGCCCATCTCGATCAGAAGCTCCGCGCCGAGCGGTTCCGCGAGTCGCTCGCCG
>DOEZ01000644.1 GCA_003532715.1 Planctomycetaceae bacterium | reverse complement strand
CCATTTTTCAAACGGATAGGTCAGCGCCACCAGGTAGTCCAGCAGGACGCCCGACGCCGTGAACTGCCAGTCGAGCCAGCAGTTCGACATGGGCCATATCTCCGACCACGCCTTCTCATAGGGATAGGTCGTGCCCCGCATCGAAAACCGACCATGGCACGGCGCGCATTCGGTCGACGTCTCACACCAGAAGGAAAACCGGATTCGGTCGACC
Source organism: Planctomycetaceae bacterium (assembly GCA_003532715.1). GTDB lineage: Bacteria > Planctomycetota > Planctomycetia > Pirellulales > Thermoguttaceae > UBA11386. The sequence goes on along the minus strand of DOEZ01000644.1, from coordinate 4,738 downwards.
GTGCAGATGGGCGTCGGAAACGTGTACTCCCAAGCGCAGGTAGTGCCCACCCGGGTCAAGACGTAGGCTCCGTTGAGACTGGTGCAGTCCGAACAGGTGGCGTTGCCGAAATGCGACACGGTGGCGGTGAGCGTATCGGGAACGTGGTCCAAGAACCAATACCGGCACGGGTCGCCCGGATCGGGACATCCGTTGGCCGCCGAGACGCTGCACGAGGCGGAAGAGGAGTCGCACACGGTTCCATTGGTGGTATGCGAAAGCGACAATCCCGAAATACGGCCGCAGTCCGGCTTGGACGCTCCAAAATCGTGCTGCCACGCATGCCCGCCGAGCGTCACCGTCAGGATGTAATGATCCGACGCATTTTTGGCGATGGTGAGTGTCATCGCCGGCAGGCCGCAGTAGCCGGTGCAACAAGGATAGCCGCCCGTCGAAGGGCCCGTCCACGTGCAAGGGCCCGTATGCACCAAGAGTCGGGTTTGATTATAGTCGTCGCAGTTCAAGCACCCGCCCGCATTGGCCATGCCGCCGATCGTCACCAAGAAGCAGCAGGGAGGCTCCGACTCGCTGCAACAGCCACACGGGCACTCACTCTGGACGCAGCAGCACGCCGGGTCCATCGCCACCTTGTTGTTGACGAAGAGGATCTTGTGGTTGTGGAATTGAATCCGGCCCATCAGTCGCAATCCTCGCCCGCATGCCAGACAACCCAGTCCGTCTCCTCCTCCACGGCGGGAACAAACACCTTGCGGGATTTCTTCTGAAGCTCGTGGTTGGTCTCGTCGACCTGTAGGTCCGTGGTCACGATCTGCACGGAGGGCATCGGAATGGCATACCACGAACCACCCCACGCCTTCGGCTCGACCCACGACCCCAACGCGATCGTTCCGTCGGTCATCCACGGCGGGGGCAACACGTTCTCGATGTCTCTTCCGCTATCCGTGGTTGGGTCGATGTAGAGAGAGACGGTAACCCCCGTCGTGTCGTCGTGCGCGAGCGACGCATCGAGCTTCCCCCAAAGCGGCCCGGCCACTTGCTGGCTGCAGTCAATCAGGCAGAAGTACAGATCGTTATAGATGCCATCCTGGTACAGCACGTCATCGAGTCGGAGAAGAAAACGGATCGTTCCCTGGCCGCTTCGCGTGAAAACAAGCCGCGCCGTCGTGCTGTCCCACTGCACGCCAACGAAGCTCTGGCTGCTCGCGGTGAAGTCGTCGCGGACCAGGGCGCAGCTTACCCCCGCGATACAAACGCGCCCCATGCTTCCATATCGAATCGGCTCTTGGGTTACGCCGATCACGTCTCCGGGACCGGTTGGATTGTTGCCGGTGGGCTGGTTGCCCGCCAAATAGGGTTTTTCGGAAAACCCCAGCGCCCAAGATGCCGGCGACCCGCCCGGCGCGGCGACCACGACCGGCGCGAAGGCGGGCCAGTCCTTTTGGCCGGCGTCGACGTTTTTGACCAACACGACGTTTCGCTCGCGCGTCGCCGGACGGGCCGTGACGTCGAGATTCTGTTGGCCCGAGCGGACGATCCGGGCCGTGTCGAGCAGCGTATTGAATATGTCGGCCGAGAGCTTGACCCGATCACCCGCTCGAACCCGTTTCATCGCGTCACCGGCCATCGGCTACACTCCGATCCCCAGGCCCGAGAAATCGCCGTCATAATAGACCCGCTCGACATAGGCGGCCACGGGCCGTTTGACCAGCGCGCCGGCCGCTGCGTCCTCGGCGTCCTGGTAGCGGACCCACAGATAATCCCAACCCCGCTTGTTGATTCCCGTGATCGGTCCGACCGTGATCCCCGTGGCGCCGGGGCTGACGGCGAAGCGGAACGTGATCTCCCAATCCTCCTCGCCCCGCTTGGAACCCGATGCTCCCAGAAACAGGACTTCCCCGGCGGCAAAGCCGCGAAACGACGCGGCGTTGACCCGGCCGGTCAGGGCGAACAGCGCGGCCTTATAGGCCCCGCTGACCATCTCGGCCGCGATGTAGTGCGTTTCCGAAAAGTTGTAGACCGGCACGGTGACGTCGACCCCCTCGACGCTCTCACTGGTCGCGCCGATGGCCCCCTGAAAATCGGGCGCGGTCACGCCTACGGGCGCATAACGACCGAGCGTCTGGAGACTCTGGGTAATATGTTGTGTGCCGCCGCCCGTGTCGAACGCGAAGTTCGAATCGCCCGTCTCGGGACGTTTTCGTTGGCCGTAGCGGACCGAGCCGTCCCACAAAAGCGGCCCGATCTGCTCGATCTGGGCGCTTTGGCGAACCAGGCCATCATAAAAAACCGGAGAAGCGGCCAGCAGACTCGTCTTCACCTCGATGTCGTCGTCGCTGCCGGCGATCGTAAAGCGGAGCTCGATCGACGGGTTTTCACCCTCGCTGGTCTGGCGGCTGCCGAATTTTTCGGTGACACTCACCCCCATCGGCTCACGCGAACACCAAGCCGCCGAGCTTGGCCTCCTTCAAAAGTTCCTTCGTGTTGCGGGCCACCTCTTCCACGCCCCGTGCGGTCCGCTCGGCCGTGCCGCCGCTTTCGAGGCCTCGCGCGGCCATGGCGCTAAAGGTGCCCTGGACGCTCGTGGCCCGCTCGCCAAGTTGTTCAAAATCCATTCCATCGAGCTCACCCAGCTGTTTCAGGGAGCCGGGCGCTGTCTCGTCGGCGATCGCTGCTCGCTTACGAGCCGCCTCGTCCAGCGCCGCCTGCCAATCCTTTCGCGCTTGCACGACCGCCGCCTCGGAGGCGTCGAGATCGGCGTCGTATTGTTTTTGTCGCGCGGCGTGGCGGGCGTCTTTTTCGCGATCCAACTCGCCAAGCGTGCTGGTCGCCTCTTCGTCAATCGCCCGGCGACGCGCCTGACGGGTGGTTTCAATTTCGGCAAGCTGCCCTTGGGTCTGAGCTTGGCGCTGGTGTTGTTTCTTCTGAAAATCCTCGTCCAGAACCCTTTGGGCGCCGGTGACGTCGACCGACTCGTCCAATAGGGCCATCAGCTCGACGAACCGTTTGGCGATCCAGTTCTGCGCGGTCTGCCAGCCGGTCACTAGGCCGCTAGTAAAAACGGTCCATGCCTTGGCCATGAAGGCGACCGTCTCGACCCAAGCCGCCTGGATGCCGGCCCAGGCGCTGGTAAGAATCTGGGCCGTGCCAAAGACCGCTTCGGTCCAGACGGCCATCAGAAGCTCTTTGAAGGCGATCCATTTTTCGGTCAGGCTGGCGATTCCCTTTTGCCACTGGATTTTGAGGGTTAGCCACAAAATCTTGGCAGCCAGCGCGATGTCGCCGGCGGCCAGGGCGTCGGAAATGCCTCGCCAGGCGGCCAGCGCTGTTTCTTTGAGGGCGGTAAACTGCCGGCCCAGCCAAGCGAGGGCCTGCTGCCCCGCGCCGGAGACGTGCAACAAATACGCGCCTAACGACGCCACGGCGGCCGCCACGAGGCCCACGGGCGAGAGGATAGCGCCCAATACGGTCCCCACGACTCCTAGCGCCGTGCCCGCGCCTGCCGCGAGAGTGGCCAACGTGCCAAAGATCGCGCCCACTCCGGAAAGCAGTCCCCCCAGGACCACCAGCGCCGCACCGGCCCCGACGAGGACCAGGCCGATCTGGGCCAACGTGACGATGAGCCGGGCGTTTTGTTTGATCCAGTCGATCAGCGGCCGGACGATTTTGATGATCCGCGCGGCAAGCTCCGTCAGACTCGGCGCCAGCGCCCCGCCGATCCGCGCGACGACCATCTTGAGCACGCTGGAGAGCCGGGTCCAGGTGTCGGCAAGCTCGGCCGCCGCCACGGCGTCCTCGGTGCTCATCACGATCCCCAGCCGACGGGCCTCGTCCATCACCTCGACCAGCCCGTCGGCGCCGTTTTTGAGCATCGGCAGGAGTTTCGTTCCCGCGCGGCCGAAGATGACCGTGGCGAGGGCCGCCTTCTTGGTGTTGTTCTCCATCCGCGCCACNNCAGCGCGGCGGCCGACTCCATAAACAGCTGCTCGGTCCCCTTGAGCTGTCCGTCCGCGCTACGGATGTTGATCCCCAGTTCCCCGAAGGCGTCGACCGCCGTCAAAAGCCCTCGCGAGGCGTCGTAGGCGGTGCGCTGCAATCGCCGGATGCCGACCTCCATCGAGGCGATGTCGGTCCCGTCGAGCTCGGCCGCATGGGAGAGGGCCGAGAGGAACTCGACCGATGCGCCGACCCGAGCGCTCATTTCGTCCAGTTCATCGCCGGCCGCGGCAAAACTCTTGACCGATGCCAAGAGCGGCGCCAGCACGCCCGCCCCGCCGGCCAAGAGCTTCGTGCCCATGGCCGTGACGCTCGCGCCCCACGCCTTGAGCCGCGCCGAGGCGGCCTTCAGCCCCCGGACGAGCCGCTTGTCGTCAGCGAAGAGTTCGACGAACGCTTTTCCCGCGCGGATGGATTGAGTGCTGGCCATCTTCTCACCTGTCGACGAACACTTCTTTGAGGATGCTTAGATCTTTGGTTTTGGGCACCGGCGTCTCCTTATCGTGGCCGAGCGGATGGAACTGTGAGGGTTTCATGACCCGGGCCGTCTTCGCGCGATGGGCGTTATAGATCATCGCCAGAAGCTGCGCCGTGTGATTCCAGGCGTTTCGATCGCGTCCCTCGGCCATCCAAAAAAGCTCGCGAAGCGTCAGGCCTCCGGGGTCGACGCCGACGACTCCGGCAAGCTCCCAAAGGAGCCGCCAACGGCGCTCAGCGCTGCATCCATCTCCCGGCTTAAGTTCGG
>DOEZ01000706.1 GCA_003532715.1 Planctomycetaceae bacterium | reverse complement strand
CCCCACGACTCCAAGAACTTCTCCGTGTCTCGGCGTCTCAGCGGTGAAAGAACCCACCACCGGACGGCTTGCCCATCCGTGGCACCCTTGGGAAAAGCGGATTGGCAAGGCAGTGTGCAAGCTGGTGCAAACCTGGGACTAACGTCCAGCCTCGGTTCGACCCGCAAGCTGAAGGCAGGCAACAACATTCAGTCTGATGCAGACCTGTCAGACGAGGCGAGCAAGGATGGGCAAGCCATCCATGNNACCATCGTTCGTCGCGTGATGGGCAGCTTCACGTAGGGACCTTCCTTTGTGGTGCTGAAGGCAATCGGTACTGAGTCAGTAGTCTCTAGCGAAGCGATGAACAAGTCTCCGTCGCGGTAAACAAATGTCCATTTGTGTGATCCATTGGTGTAACACTGCCCTATCCTCGCGGGCACCCTATCGTCTCGCGCAAAGTATTTGGCTACTTCTTCCTCCGGAAGATCTTCGAGCAAGTGCCTCTCGCCGCCGGGAAGTTGAACGTATATCGCTGCAAGCTCGGTGTAATTCACCCCCCGATCCGTGCTTAGTGCCGTAAACTTCTCGTCATCTGGATCGTGAGGGCGCGTGATGGAACTGGACTCTAGATCGAAGTTTTTGTACTCCGCAAGCCGCCATCCGCCGTGGGAAGACATATCGCACCCCGTTCCGCTCAAGGAAAGTAGTGAAGTAATGCCGAATATGACAACACAGTGGTGCCCAGGCGAACGGACCAGGCAGGGATGAGTGCGAGTGAATCTCACTACGTTTCTCCTTCCGCCGTATCAAACGATTTGGTTGAAGAAATGCACATTCAAGATTGCATAGGTGTTTCGAATTGTTCGGCACCACGATCCAACGTCGCACGCCAACCGCCCTTCGGATGCGCCAGGAGGCGGTAGAGGTACAGCATGAAGTCCGGGCTGACTCCGCCGTACGTATCCCAAAGCCCTTTCAATAGAGCCGCGCACGAACTGAGCGGTTTCGACGGAGGCGAGTCTAATAGATCCTCGTGGTTGCGTCTTTGGTAATCCGCTCACTTCGTGCGCGGCGCTTCCTTGCGAGGCTCCGTGCGAGGCGTTTCGCGCGCGGCGCGTTGGGCGGCGGCGACGGCTCGGTCCATGGCGGCGGCCGGTTCGGTCGAGTAGTGCTTTCGCAAGAAGCTGCGCGTGTCGTCGAACAGTTCGTCCACCTTTTTCTTGGTCCACTTGTCCTCGACGATCGTTCGCGTTTGCTCGGTGTTGATTTCGCGAATCAACTCCTCGGGCGCGGGGAAGGCGCGTAGCTCGGCGACCAGCTTTTCGGCCTCCTTCACCTTGCCTTCGTCGAGGAAGTCCTGGACATACTTCGACATGATGCGCTGCTGAACGATCAGGTCGATGAGTTGGAACTGCATCGCGTTGGTGAATCCCTCGGCGACCAGCCGCTGATCGTCGTCGCGAATTTCGGCGGTCAATTCGGGTTCCAGGCCGGGAACCAGCGGCAGTCGGGCGAGCAGCACCCGGCCGCTCTTGACCACCAGCAGACGCAAGGCGGCGTCGCCGCGGCCGACGTCGATTCCGCCGTTCATATCGGTCTGTCCCAACAGCCGAGTCTTCCTCGAATTCAGTTCCTGCTCGTAGATTTTGTAGTTGGCCAAGATCGGGAACGGTTCGACGCGACCCCGGAGGACGACGCGCGTCGTGTCGCCGGTCGGCCGGACGGCCAGGGCCAGCGGATCGACGCGGCCTCGATGCCGGCCGCTCATCGGGCTCATCAGGGCCGAATGGAGCGCGGCGGTGAACGCCTCGTCGTCGCACTGTTCGACGACCAGGAACGTCCAGGGGATCGAGATGGCCTTGCGGAGCTTGCCCGCTCGGTCCTCGTAGCGGATCATCGGCTGAAAGACGTCGCCCGGCGCGACTTGCGGCAGCGACGGATCGCGCGTCGGCAGTTCGGCGGCCCGAAGCCGCAGCGTCACTTGTTGGCCCTGGGTGCCGACAACCCGGGCAAGGGGCGTGAAGCCGTCGACCACCGCCCGAAAGATCGTGTCGAGCAGTTTGCCGGTCTGCCAGACGGGCAGGCGGACGACGCGGCTGAAGACGCGCGTGCGGACGTCCAACTCGCGTGCTTGAACCTCGAGGCCCGTCGGCCCCGGCACGACGGCGACGCAGACCACCTTGTCGAAGGCGTCGGTGTCGCTCGGCAGGTCCTCGAACGTCAGCGAGGCCACGTCGGCGAGGATCCGGTGCCGCAGACGCGGCTCGGGTTCGAGGACTTCGGCGTTCCATTTCGCTCCGACCACCGCCTCGGCGCGATCCAACAGTCCTTGGCGCAGCCTCGCCGCCAGTTCGGGCGTCAATTCGGGCGTCGGCGCCAGGGCGACGATAAGGCGGACGCGATAGGGCGTCAGTTCCCAGACCGACTGGGCGCGCGCCGGCGTCGCCACCGCGGCCGCGCCGCAAAGCAGTCCGAAAGCGATCAAGACTCGCGTGATTCGGTTCATGGTTTCTCCGGTGGAACGTCGTCGGTCAGCTTCCATTGTTCGACGTTTTCGTACAGCGTGACGGGCCGGCCGCCGACGTCGCGCAGACTGGCGTGATAGGCGAAATGATCCCGCATTTGCCAAAGGGGGATGACGGCCACGTCGTTGAAGGCGATGCGGTGGATGCGTCGCAAGATGGGCCGGACCTGCTGCCAATCGTTCGCGTGGCGCAGTTGGCGAAGCGCGTGGCTCATGTAGGGGCTCGCCTGGCCCGACGGCCCCTCGGCATCGAGCAGCTCGCACGCGTCGATCACCGGCTCCCAGAGCGGCAGTTCGGCGTAGAGCAAGTCGGCGTCGGGGGGCATCCGATCGGCCTCGCCGGGCGGCACTTCCCGCAACGTCACCTCGATGCCCACCTTCTTGAGCCGCTCCTTGATGTGTCCGCAAGCGACCCGAGCAACCTCGTTCGNNGCGGATGAGCCAGGATAATTCGCGCGATGATCTTGCTGGTGTCGATCTTGTTCGCGTCGGGTTTCTTTTCTTTTTCGGCGGGGGCGTCCTCGACCTTCGCCGGATCCTTCCCCTCGGCCTCGGCTTGGCGTTCGGCCGCCTCGCGCGCCTCGGCGGCGGCCACCGCCTCGACGCCCATGTTGGCCAACAGCACGGCCAAACCCGGTTCGTATCGGCGTGGTGTGATGGTCGTGTCGTATGCGTACCCGAGCGGATCGTCGTACGATTCGCCCTTGGGGAAGGGGCCGCTGATGAGGTCGCAACCCTCGACGATTTTCTTGTCGAGCAGGTCGTCGAGAATCGCGCGGCGAGGAATTCCGTAGACCAAGGCGCGCCGGAAGAGTTCCTCGTCCATCAGCCGCTTCTTGCGGTTGGGAATGAG
>DOEZ01000067.1 GCA_003532715.1 Planctomycetaceae bacterium | reverse complement strand
ACGCGAGCGACAGTGTTGCGACGACGATATGACACGCGACGTCAATGTGGGTTTTCGTTGGGGAAACTCGCGTGAGCGTCTCTGGCTTCGCCAGTGTCGAAATGGGAGTTTGACGCAACTGGGTTTCCAAGTCTCTTTGTGCGGGACAACACCGGATGCGGCACCACGAAAGATGCACCCCTCGACTTTCCGGCGAGCGAAGCCCCGCTGGTTCTCGAAGACACCTCCTTACTTCCAAGACTCGACTCGGCACGAAGATTCCCAAAACACCGCTGACTGTCGGACGCGCCGGCCTAGCCCGCTGGCAAGGGATCCGCGCGTCAAGCAGCACTAACACTACTCCACCGGTGCCTTCTCTCTGGACGACGATGCCTCTTCACCGAAACGCGATAAGGGTTACGATATAAGGGGCCGCGCTAAATCCACTGCGCTGACCACCTCTCGCAATCCTCATCCTCACCTTATGATGACTATTCAACCGGAAATGTCAATGATTTTTCCGGTTTTGCGAAAAGAATGGTCGCGGCGAGCCTCGGCACCCCCCCTGACGGGCACTGTCTCCGCTTATGCGCCAAGGAACTTGTTGACGGTTGACGATTCAAGAGTCAGTACGGCACGCTCCGGCAGCCAATCTCGGGGGCTTTGCGCCGCCCCCTCGACGGACTACCATGGAGGAAGTCGTCTCGTTTGCGTCGTTCGTTCCGCTCAGATTGAGAAGTCCGTGCAACCTACCGTCGTACGTCCCATGCAGCCGACCGACCGGTCCGAAGTGGCCGAGTTGATTCGCGCGTCGACCAATGCCTGGTATCGGTCGCGGGGCGACGGGCCGATTTTTGCCGAGGGGCCCGAGATTACCACGGTATTCTTCGACCTGTATGCGGCGTTGGACCCGGGCTACGGCGTTGTCGCCGAGGACCATATCTCGGGGCGGATCGCCGGTTCGTGCTTCTATCATCCGCGAGCAACGCACGTTTCGCTGGGGATCATGAACGTGCATCCTGACTATTTCGGCCGAGGGGTGGCTCGATCGCTGCTACAACACATCGTCGACTTTGCGGATGCCGAGGAGAAGCCCCTGCGGCTCGTTTCCAGCGCGATGAACCTCGATTCGTTCTCGCTCTACAGCCGTGCCGGGTTCGTCCCTCGCGCCGTTTATCAAGACATGATCGTTTGTGTTCCGGAGTCGGGCATCGACTCCGCCCCGGCGAGTGGCATCCCGCTACGCGACGGCCGGCCGGGCGACGCCCATGCCATGGCCCTGCTCGAGATGGACCTCGCCGGCATCATGCGTGAGAGGGATTTCGCCCATATTCTGGAGAATCACGCTGGTTTCTGGCATGTCACCGTTTGTCCAAACGGAAACGGCCGGTTGGACGGGTTCATGGCCAGTTCGGCCCACCCGGGCTGCAACATGATAGGCCCCGGCGTCGCTCGGAACGAAGCGGTGGCCGCCGCACTGATTCTGGCCGAGTTAGACCGCCATCGAGGACGCTCGCCTGTCATGCTCGTGCCCGTCGGATGCCGCGGCCTGGTCGAGCGTCTGTATCGGTGGGGCGCGCGGAACTGCGAACTCCACTTCGCCCAGGCGCGTGGCCATTGGCACGAACCGGAAGGAATCGTGATGCCGACCTTCCTGCCGGAGAGCGCGTAGGACGGTCCAGCTGTAAACAAAGAAGGAACCGCGGATGAACGCGGAGAGACGCAGATTTCCTTGTTCCTTGAATAGCCTGCGACCGGCGCGACGTTCTCGCGCCGGTCTCGCACTGCCGGTCATGGGTCGGCACAATGGTGGTTTGGCCCCCATCCGCGTGCATCCGCGTTCATCTGCGGTTCCAAAGAAGAAAACTGTCGCGTGCTGAACGATACGATAATCCCTCACAACTCGGTATGTCCCATGGCCGACATTCTTTCGACCCTATTCGCCCCGCGGATTCGCAGCCGGGAACTGGCGCAGCTTTGCCGCCGTTTGAGCACTTCGCTTTCAGCCGGAATCGATCTGCGTAAGGTCTGGCAGCGCGAGGCGGGCGCGTCGGGGCGCGGCGCGCTGGTCGAGCGGTTTCGCGTCGTCCGCGACGCGGTCGCCGCCGGCGATAGCATGGCCGACGGTCTCGACGCATGCGGTGATTTCTTTCCGCCGTTGTTTCGCCAGTTGGCCCGGGTGGCCGACGAGACGGGCAGCGGCGCCGAGGTCTTCCGCCAACTGGCCGACCACTACGACGAGGGAATCCGCCGGGGGCGGATATTTCTGGCGGCTTGCACGTGGCCGTTCATTCAACTGGCGGCCACGATCTTCATTATCGGCTTGCTCATCTGGATCATGGGCATGATCGGCGACGGTCAGAATGACGTGCTTGGCCTCGGGTGGACCGGAACCTCCGGCCTGATTCGCTACATCCTCTTCGTTTCGTGCGTCGGCATTGCCGTGGCGCTGTTGATTCGCGCCTTCCAGCGCGGCGTGATGTGGATTCGTCCCCTCCAGCGAATCGTCCTCCAAGTGCCTGTCGTCGGCGGGCCGCTCGAAACGCTCGCCCTCTCGCGATTGGCCTGGGTCATGCATCTGACGATGAACACGGGCATGGACGTGCGCCGCGCGATGCGACTGAGCCTCGAAAGCACCAACCAGGCACGCTATCTCGACCAGATCCCGGCGATCGACCGCTGGATCGAACAGAATGGCACGATCCACGAGGCGTTCCTTCAGGCGGGCGGATATCCGGCCGAATTTCTCGATGCCTTGCAGGTGGGCGAGGAGTCTGGCCGGTTGGTTGCCTCGATGGGACATCTTTCGGAGCAGTATCAGGACCGAGCCCGGCTGGCCCTGGCTGCGTTGATGACGGTCGCCGGCTTCCTCGTCTGGGCCCTGGTCGCCGCCATCATCATCTTTTTCATCTTCCAGCTTTTTTCGTTTTACCTTGGTGTTCTCCACGACGCGGGGAATATGTAGCGGGTGGGG
>DOEZ01000301.1 GCA_003532715.1 Planctomycetaceae bacterium | reverse complement strand
GAGTTCTATTTCATCGTACGGTTACTACGATCTGTCCGGCGGCACGTTCCAAACGTCGGGAATCATCGCCGGTGGCAACGATGACGGCGCGGGGATTGTCAATCAGACGGGTGGCGCTGTCACGATCACGAGCGCTGCGATGACCGACGGCGGGCTCCGGATCGGACACTCCGGCAGCGGACTCGGGGTCTACAACCTCACGGGTGGAACCTGCACGGTGAATCGATTCTATGTGAGCATAGGCGGCAGCAGTACGAGAGGTCCTTCCGGCCAGCTTAACGTGGGCGGCACCGGCCAGTTCACGATTGTCGCGCAGGAGGGCGATGCCGGCTACCTGCGAGTCGGATACAACAATCCGAGTCACGGTAATGTCAATTTGGCAACGGGCGGCGTGCTCACCGTTCCGTGGATCCAATCGGGCGACGGGGTCACGTCTACGACGGCCAGCACCACATCGGCGGTCAATTTCCACGGCGGTACGCTTCGGGCGAACATGGACCAGGCCGATTTCATGCGTCAGATCAACGCCTACGTCTACGGCGAAGGCGCCAAGATCGATACCGATGGTTTCAACGTTACGATTAACAGCAACCTGCTCGCCCCGACCGATTACGGCGTTGGTTCCATTGCCTTGGCCGATGGCGGCAGCGGCTATGTGGGTCCGCCCGCGGTGAAGATCACCGGTGGCAGCGGCACGGGCGCGACGGCCATTGCCAACGTCGCGGGTGGCGTGGTCACCGGCATCACCGTGACCAATCCCGGAAGCGGCTACGAGAGTGAAGACGTGTTGACCGTTGCAATTCTGGGCGGCGGAGCGGCGACCGCCGGGGCCGTCGACACGATCTCGCTTAACAGTGGAAATCTCTCCGGCGGCTTGGAAAAGTCGGGGGAGGGAACTCTGACGCTGGCGGGCGCGAACACCTACGCTGGTGTGACTCAGGTCAAGGCAGGCGAGTTGGCCGTGACCGGTTCCCTTGCCGGCGACGTCGTCCTCGACGCGGGCGCGGCTCTGTTGGGCACCGGCATGATCGGCGGCAGTGTAATCGCTCCTGACGACAGCGAAGTTGCCCCCGGCATGAGTGTGGGGACAATCAGCATTGACGGCAATGTGATGCTTGCCGGCGCCTTGACGATCGAATACGAGTTTGACGACGTTCTTGAGGACGAAGTCTTCGATTCGCTGAACGTCACGGGTGATCTCGACATTACCGGTGCGTCCCTTGCTTTCACGGACATTCAAGAAGGCGGGACGACGCTTGATAACGGCGCCTATGTATTTGCCCGGTACGGCACACTCAATGGCACCTTTGACATGGTATCCGGTTTGCCGACCGGTTACGTGATTGACTATGCTTACGAAGGCAACGCCATCGCGATCACCGTGATACCCGAGCCGAGCACTGCCGTACTATTGACGCTCTTGTTGACTGGCCTGGGGCTCCGTCGGCGAGAAAGAGTGTAGCCGACACGAACTGAATCATACGAGGTAAGCGGTCACGGCCCAATGGAAATCAGGCCTTGTCGTGGCGACGGAGTGCGGCTATTCAGGATCGAAATACTCGGCGAGGGGATGTACGTGAGTGAAGACGACATCACCGGTTCTCGCCTGGGGGAGGGAACTGGTGTGTCGTCGGATAGAGTGAGGTCGAGAGGATTGTCGCAGCCAACTTCAACATCCGACTGCTTCGTGAACTCCGGCGCACGCTCACTGAAAACTGGAAATGTCTCGTAGAGCTTGTTCTTACATGGAGAAAGCGAGAGATGACTCGTTACATAACGACTTCTCGGCACGAAGCCGCCCAATTACTTCGCGCCCGTTTTGGTTTTACCCTGGTTGAACTACTCGTGGTAATTGCCATCATTGGTGTTCTGATCGCGTTGTTGCTTCCGGCCGTTCAGGCGGCCCGTGAGGCGGCACGACGAATGGTCTGCAAGAACAACCTGAAGCAGATTGGGACGGCGATTTACAACTACGAGAACACCCATGGCGCTTTTCCCCCCGCTGCAAGGCTTTTCAAGTGGGCCGACCGGGGTTCAGCGACTTGTGGGGGATACAATTACCCTCTCTACATCCTACCACAACTGGAACAACAGACGCTCTATGACGCATTTAAGTGGCACGACGCCGTCGGCAACAACTACTCGTGGCACGATACTGTCAATCTACCGGTCACAAGTCAGCATGTGTCCACGTTCGTTTGTCCGAGTGCGCCGGGTGGACGTGATGGAGTGACTGATTACGCAGTCTTCACCCAAATACAGTGGGCTCACTCCGAGATCAAGGCGCTTATCGCCCAGGGATTCATTCGCGATCGCGGCAGTAGCGTGGCTCAGACGGAGAACTGGCGAAGCATTTTGCAGCCCATGATCGACGATGCAAGCAAGCAAGCCGGTTATCCGTACAGTCCGCCACCACCCGATGAAGTAGTTAGGGCGCGAGATGTCACCGATGGCCTATCTCAGTCGCTTCTACTCGGCGAGTGCGCCGGAAGACCGCTCCGCTTCGAACGTGGTGAGGAACTTCCAGGATCGGTCGGCACCGCCGAGTGGGCCAACCCGACTTCTTTCATCTGGATCAACAAGACGTGCAACGGCACAAGTCTGATGAACTGCATGAACAACAATGAAGTCTACAGCTTCCATGTCGGTGGCTCTCAGTGGGCGTTCGGCGATGGTTCGGTGCATTTCCTATCCGAGGACATGGATCCGGAAGTCTTTGTTAGCCTGTTCACCCGCTCCGCGGGTGACGTCGTCAGGCATGATGCCTATTAAACGCGAGCCCGAGCAGCGGATGCGAGTCGCAGGCATCATCCTGCAGGAGTGATTCACGAGCCTGTGATGTCGGCGCGGCATGTCGAACGTCAGCGGGGTCCGCCGGCGACGATCATGCGTTGCAC
>DOEZ01000047.1 GCA_003532715.1 Planctomycetaceae bacterium | reverse complement strand
AGGGTGTCCCATTTCGGAACTCAGGGCACTGTCGGACCGGGGAGAAAACCAAGTGTAAGATTCCGGTAAGATTCTGATGGGGACACAATACCGGTATTGAGAAGACCAATCCAATTTCGAGTCCAATTCCGATCCGCGGATTGCGCGGACGGGCGCGGAAAGACGGCCTTGGGGATTTGAACTGCCGCCGAATTGTCGATATTTGGGAGGCGAACCATGACGAACGACAACGCAGTAGCCGTTTTTGAAAACTTCAGAATCCGGCGCGTCCATGACGAGAAAGCGGAGATTGGTATTTCTCCGTGGTGGACATTGTGGCGGCGTTGATCCGGCAACCCGATTTCCAAGCCGCACGCAATTACTGGAAGGTGCTGAAGAACCGGCTCAATAAGGAGGGGAACGAGTCGGTTAAAAAATGCAACCGACTGAAACGCGTCACTTGGCCGTTTTCTCCGGCAAATACAGTAGCGGCCGGTTCATCCGGTACGTCCACGGCAGCCCGGCGTTCCGCCAGCCGTTCTTCATTCGCTTACCGTTGTTGACATCTTGGGGGTCCTTGATTTCATCGCCCTCGAATCCGTCGAAGATGTGATAGACCTTCGTATAGCCGGCCTTGGCCAGGGCATCGCATGCTTTCGCGCCGCGCTCGCCGGATCGGCACATGACCAGAAGCGTTTCGTCGGGCGAGGCGACCTTCTTGACGCTCGCGATGAAGTCGGGATTCGGCGTCATTACCGGTTTGCCGTCTTTCGGATAGACGTCGGGATTGAAAAACGCAAACGGCACGTTGTAGGCCATCGGCGCGTGGCCGACGAAGACGTATTCGGCCGGATCGCGGACGTCGAGCACGACCGTCTTCATCGGATCGGCCTTCCAACGCTCGTGGGCCTGCTCGGGCGTCAGGTATAAACCCAGAACGGTTTGCTTTGCCTCGGGCAAACCATCGAACCGTTTGTCGGGTTTCTTGGTCGGTTCCGGGTTCGACACGTCGGCAATAGCGGCCGGCGCGAGAACCAAAAAAACAAGGAAAACGCGGGCGGCTTGTTTCATGATCTTCTCCTTGTCGGCTGTCACGGCTCTGCTCCCGTCGCGCCGCTGCCGGCTTCTTGCGAAGGGCCGGCCTTCTCCAGCGCGTCGAGCAATTGTCCTTGCGTAATCACGTCGTCGAGAATGATAACCTCGTCGTCCGCCGCGCCGGCGGGCCAAATAGCCAAGACCGGAATCGAATTGCGGCCCAGGTCGTTGAGCGCTTTCTTCACGGCCGGCGAATAGTCGGTGAAATCGGCCAAGAAGGGGACAACACCATTTTCCTCGATCAAGTCGGCAACTTCGCTGGTTTCGATGACGAAGTTTTTGTTTGCCTGGCATGTCAGACACCAATTGGCCGTGAAATCGACCATGACGGTCTTGCCGTCGTCGCGCGATGCTTGCAGCGTCTCGGGCGAGAATGGAACCCACGGAATCAACGACTCGGCCAATAGAAATGTGAATGCAAAGATGCCAATCACGGCGGCCGTGGCCAAACCACCGATCCACGCGGTCGCCCGCGTCGCGGCACTTGCCGTCAAGGGAGTCCGGCCGATCCACCAACAGGCGAACCAAAGCCCAACCAACAGGGCGAGGGTCGGCACGAAGTACATGGAGTTCATGGTCCAGAACAAGTACACCATCGTGCCCAGGAGAAAGAACCCCATGATCTGTTTGAGCGTATCCATCCACGCGCCCGGTTTGGGCAGGAACGAGATGAGGCCGGGGAACGCGCCGATCACGAGGTAGGGCGACGCCATGCCGAGCCCCACCGAGCCGAACACGACATAGGCCATGTAGGCCGGTTGGTTCAAGAGATAGCCGAACACGGGACCGAGAAACGGACCGCTGCACGGGGTTGCCAAGATCGTGGCGAGGACGCCTTTGGCGAAGGCGCCTTCCACGCCCTCCTTGGCTTGCAGATTGCCCGCCACGCCGCTGCCGACGAAACCCGGGATCGGTATTTCCCAGACGCCGAGGAAGCAAATCGCCATGACGAAGATCAGGGCGGTCATGGCCACTTTGAACCACGGCAGGGTGAACTGTTCGCCCCAGGCCATGCCGAGCGTCGCGGCCAAGAATGCCAAGACGAAAAACACGAGCAGCAGGCCGGCCGCGTACCAAACGTTCAATATGAATATCCGCCCGCGACTCTCGCCGCCCTGCTGAAGGAACGAGAGCAACTTGAGGCTGATGACCGGCAACACACACGGCATGAGGTTCAGAATGAGTCCGCCCAGGAAGGCCAGCCCGACGACCGTGGCGATGTTGGTATGTTGCGTGGAACGGGCCGGATCGGCGGACGTGGGATCAACGGTCGAGGGGGCCCCGTCGGGCGACGCGGCAAGCGGCGACTTGCCGAGCGTGGCAGTGAACTTGTAATCGTCCGGCATGATACAGGCCGTTTTGCACGCCTGGGCATAAACCGAACCGGTGATTTTGAGCGTTGAGAGATCGACGCCGGGCGCGATATCGAGCGGGGCCCACCAGGTGACCTTGTCTTCGTGGTATTCGACCGTCAGGTTGTCGAACACGGGCTCGGCCTTGCGCGTCGGCTCGGTGGTCGCCTGGAATGGCCC
>DOEZ01000066.1 GCA_003532715.1 Planctomycetaceae bacterium | reverse complement strand
ATCGCACCCTCGCGGCCAAATCGTCCTGGACAATGAGAGTCAGCTTGCCAGGACGATCGCGCTCGTCGCCTTTGCTTTCCCCGTGTCGAACATTCTGGTGGTCGCACGCAACCTCAACGAGCGCGACCGGCTCCACCGCGCGATCTCCGAGTTGGTGGACGGCAACGTCTGCCGGTGCGATCATGTCAACTGGCGCGCAGCGAGGCTGTTGCTTGCCACGCCGTTCACTTTTGGCGTCTGCGTGCAGCGTGATTGGGGCATCGTGATTTTCACAGACGCAACGGTTTCATTGGGCGTGTGGCAACAGGTCGCCTGCGCCAGGATGAGCGAGTCGCTGCTTTACGGATGCGTTGGACCGAGCCACGCCGTCGGCCCGCGTGGATGCCTGGAACTGGAAAGCATTCTAGGGCCGCCCATTTTTGAGTGGCCAGGACCGCGTGGCAGGTTGGCCAGTGTCAAGGTTTCCCTCGTGCCGACAACGCACGGCATCACGAACCGCGGTTTCGACCTGGCGGTGAAACGGCGGCAACTCTGGTGCAACGACGCCCAGAACGACTTGATCAGCTGCATCGCGGATGCGTTGGTTCGAGCCGACATTGAGGCGTTGGAGCTGCAAGGTGTGCCGGTGGACCCTGAGTGGTTTGACGGCGAGAAAAGACCAACGCTTTCTATTTTGGCGGAATCGACGGAGCACGCCGGAGAACTCGCGAAGCGGCTGCCCGCGTGGAGAATCGGGCATGATGTTCCACGAAACCATCTCGACGCAGACAAGTCGACCGATCTCAACATCGCGACGGGGGACCGCACGATCACGACAGTCGTACACGCCCACCGCTGCGGAATCGCCACGGACATCATCGTCAGGGCCGATGGCGGCATTCAGTGGCCGATCGGCCCCGAGCGATTTCCTAGATGCCAGCAGCGTGAGGGTGATGCAGTTACGATCATCGACTTTGTGACAACTGCGGGACGTCGTCATCGTGAAGATGCGTACGTCGAACGGGGTTGGAATGTGAGCGTCGGCAAGCCGTCGGCGGCCTGTCCGCAGACAGCACCCTCGAAGGAAGACACCGCGAGGAAGATTGCCAAGAAGAAAAGAGCCAAATTCAAAAGAACGCGGAAAACGAAGAATGCCGTCCGTTCCGACAGCTGTCGCGAATAAGCGGACCATCTTTCTCGATTGATAGGATATCACTATGTCTCTTTGTCTTGGTCGGCTGCGAGACACTAAACAAGCAGCTGACGTTCATGCCCGCCAAGAACCAGTGGAGGCCCACAGCGGCGCCTACACCGAGTTTCTGCGCCGACACGAGCGAGCCGTCACGAGGGCTATCCACGAAGGTCCACACGCAGTCAAGGCAATGCTGCCGCAGCTGGTGGACCGGATAGCCGATTCGCGCAACCTCCGAATAGCATGGGGCCATCTCGCGCGACACGGAGGCGCAACGCCAGGACCCAACGGCGTCACATACCGTGATGTCGAGGGACCCGAAATCTGGGAACTGATGCGTACACTCGGCCGATCGATCAGGGAAGGCACGTACCAACCCGGACCGACCCGCGAGGTACGGATCCCCAAGGGACCAGACCGCGGATACCGAACCCTGACGTTGCACAATATCGAGGACCGAGTCGTCCAACGAGCGATCGTCCAAATCATACAGCCGATACTCGACTACCGATTTGACGAACACTCGTACGGATTCAGACCCAACCGCGGAAGACTCAACGCGCTGGCGACCGCCATAGCGGAAAGTCAACGCGGACGGACCCTCTGGATCACGGAGGACATCAAGACCGCTTTCGACCGGGTGCCGCACGGACGTCTTCAGGACGTGCTGCGGAAACAACTGCCGGACCAGCGGCTGATGGACCTCATGGGAACGGTCAACAGCAACCGACAGAAACGGGGAATCCCGCAAGGCTCCCCGCTGGCGCCATTGCTGTTGAACCTGTACTTGGACCACCACCTCGATAAGGTCTGGAGGAAGGTAAACCCGGACCAACCGCTGCTGCGTTACGCGGATGACTTGCTCATCCCATGCGAAACGCGGCAGGAAGCAACAGAAGCCCGAGCGAAACTCGAGCGGATACTGACCCCCGCCGGAATGCTCTTGAAGGGCACACCCGAAACGGCGATCAGGGACCTGAGCGAAGGCGAAGAAGCCGAATGGCTCGGGTATACTGTCCGACTCGAAGAAGATGGGCTTCGCACCCATGTAACGGAAGACGCGTGGCGGGAGCTCCGGGAGCGACTAACTTTGGCGCACACGGAGGAACTTCCACCGCTACGAATCGTACCCGCCCTGAGCGGATGGGTCGATCAATTCGGTCCTTGTCGTCCACACACGGATGTTGCTGCGGTTTATGCGCGAATCAAGGAGGAAGCTGGGAAACTGGCTTTCGATGAGATACCAGGGGAAGCGGAGGTGCGGGAGCGGATCCATCGCGCACATGAGCGATGGGAAGTGCTTCTCGGACGTGCCAAGGGTTCCTCTATGGGTCTTATTACGGATGGCGGCTCCGCCTGCCTGCAAAAAGCGACGAAGCGTCGCAACGGCGAG
>DOEZ01000267.1 GCA_003532715.1 Planctomycetaceae bacterium | reverse complement strand
CTGCATCGGGAACAACTGCCAGAGCTGCACAGTGTCCAGATTGGGAAAGTGTTGTCTGGTCTCCACCTGGAAACCGCAATTCGTAGCAGGAGATCGCAGAGGGAGGTGTGTGAAATACAAACAAGTTTGCGTGGGTTGGGTTGGTTATCCATTGTATCAAGACGTCTGCGTCAAATGGGAGTTCGAGGATTGGCAACGAGACAGCGTGACATGCTCTAACCCACCGATCGTTCCTCGAATTGACGATGAATCAGGTGGAGGATGGCCTCGAGGGGTAAATCCTCCCGGAGTGATTTATCCATCAGTGATCCCAAATTCTTCGTCAACTCCGTAATACCTGCTGTCGTTTCTTACTTAATGGGTGCCATATGCGATGGAATCGAATGCGATTCAAGGCGACAATTGCGGCATTGATTATGTCCGCAGTCAGTATGGGTATCATTGGCTATCGTGAATACCGGAATATGTGGGTGCGAGTCGGTGACTACTATGCTATTTGGCATGTCGCAGACATGCTGCAATATCACATACACGACCAACAAGGGGTCACCCCGAAAAACTGGAACGACTTGAAAGCCGCATACTCACATGGAAACTCTGGTTTTACTTTCGCCGAATTGCAGGCCAGAATCGACATCGATTTCGACGAATTGGCTGTGGGAGTCGATGCATTAACCGAAAGGGGTGATCATTACGACCGAGGCCAAGTCATCTTCTGCAGATGCCGGAGGCATTCCGCTGAGGCAATGGAGGTCGAGGTTAATGACCACTTCTGGAAGTCACTTAGTGAAACGCGGAAAAAGGGTAACCGTTCACACCCTGGGACGCAGTGAGGGAGAATCGAACGGGGAGAATCGAACGGGGACGCAGCTAGTTTTCGCAAACCACCGGATTAGCGTATTGGGAAACATAGCCGCTTGCTTGGTCGAGCGCCTTTCACCGGATAGGTCGGGCTGGACCATGAGTGGCAACGTGAATCTTTCTTGAAAGGGTCGGTTTCATGAAATGTCGCGCATGCGTGCTGGGTCTGTCATTCGTCGCGGCCGTGTGTATCGCCGAGTCGGCGTCGGCCTACTACAACTCGAGTCTCGGTCGGTTTGTTTCGAGGGATCCGATTGGGTATCGGGGCGGGATCAATTTGTACGAGTTTTTAGAGAACGCGCCGTTGGCACAAGTTGACCCGGACGGCACAATGACCCGAGACGAGTGTTTCAAAGCAGTCAGGAATGCAGAAGAGAAGATGAACGCCTACATTGACGCCATGGGTGGCATGAAGCCGCCCTGCTTGGCCGTGGGAAAATGCTATAACGGCGAGGAGGGGAAGTGCAAAGAGAAAGGCGGTGGCGGCTACGTCGAAGCAGAAATAACGGCTAATGGGAAGAGAATAATAACGTATGTTGTGTGTTATGAGAACGCCAGCGTTAACGAGATAGGGGAAGTCGCTGCCCACGAGTTAATACATGTATTCGATCTGTGCTCGGGTTGCAAGAGTCCGCCAACGAAGGACGAAAGGGAGAAGGGCGTGAAGGCGGACTGTGCTCAGCTTGCATGCACCGAACTGCGAGCAGCCTGCCTTTCCGGCCAGTGCTCTGCCACCGGGGAGTACCGAAAGCAGTTGTCCAACGCAGCTGGGAGACCAGTATCGTATGAAGAATGCGTGAAAGTCAGCGCTGTTATGAGTCTGCGGAACATCACAGATTGCGAACCAAGAGCACTGGAACACGTGAACGGCGCCGCTGCCAATCCGCAGTGTCTCGTTAAGGAAGGCACGGATCTTACGAAGCCGGTCCCGTGGCCTGTTCGGGTTCCGCGGCTGAAATCCTTGTAATAGCCGAGGTGTTATATGTTGCATTTCCCTGTGCGATGCGTGCCGGTAAGCGTGATCCTGCTGTTGGGTCTGTGCGTTCGGGCCGCGACCTGCGACGAGCAGGACCATCCCGATCCCGCAACCTGCCAGGAGCAGGACCGTCGCGATGATACGATCTCCCTTCTTCTGGAAGAATTAGAAAATCCGCAACGTATTCTGCCTTCGGGGACCATTATTGCCGCTAATGTTGTCGGAAACGGTCGGTGGTATGTTGTTGGAGCAACGGAGATAGCCGCGGTACGCGCCATCCTCAAACAAGCAAAGCGTCCCGACGACTACTTTTTTACTCCGCCTTTCCCTCTGCTGCCAGATTACACTATCGTGTTGTGGGGCGTCGTAGATGGGAAGGTCGTGCCTTTACGGGCTATCTGGATCAGGCGATCCGTCAGCTATTTTCACGTGCTTGGCAAGGGAGGGGGGAATTACTTGGTGCCCGACGGGAAACAGCGCGAGACGTTGCGAACACTGATTCGCAGAATCGAAGAGGGGAAGGAAGAGCCGGTCGCGACACGGCGCGACAGCTCTCAAGAAGCCGAAGAGTCTCAAAAAGCTGAAGCGAAAAAGTAGGAACAAAACTCGCGGGGATCGAAACGGCAACGGAGCTCGAGTTCCGGCGCGGGACGGGGACACCGATAACCGCCTTTGGGTCAAGGCCGCTGCCAGGAGCAGAATATGGATAAGAGCTACCTGCGTCGCCGTTTTGGTTTTCGCGTGACATTTGCGACGGGGCGGATAGATTACGCATATTCTCCAATGGCCGGGCCGGTGCACTCACCCTTGCGCGTGCCACCCAGCCGCTGATTGCCGAATCCTCGCGAAAAAACGGTTGACATTCTCCCGAATGCTGATAGAGTGCTGGCATATTCTCCAATGGTCGGCAGCGTGAAGCGGGGCTCGCATCGGGGACAGCCTCTCTGATGTGGGCGGATTTCGGTCTGGATTAGCGTATTGGAAGGCATTGCCGCTTGCTTGGTCGAGCGTCTTTCACCGGATGGGTCGGGCTGGACCATGAGTGGCAACGCGAATCTTTCTTGAAAGGGTCGGTTCCATGAAATGTCGCGCATGCGTGCTGAGTCTGTCATTCGTCGCGGCCGTGTGTATCGCCGAGTCGGCGTCGGCCTACTACAACTCGAGTCTCGGGAGGTTTGTTTC
Source organism: Planctomycetaceae bacterium (assembly GCA_003532715.1). Lineage (GTDB taxonomy): Bacteria > Planctomycetota > Planctomycetia > Pirellulales > Thermoguttaceae > UBA11386. The sequence continues at coordinate 353 of DOEZ01000267.1, read as the reverse complement.
GCGGGATCCGATTGGGTATGAAGGGAGCAAGTCGAATCTGTACGAGTATGTTGGGGGAAGGCCAGTCCAAGACCTTGATCCCGAAGGTCTAGAACCGAAACTTACAGCCCAGATGGCGACGGACGCCGCGCTTGTCAAGAGTGGGTAAGCGCTCACCAGCACCATGTGGTGTGGGGGCAAGGCCGGGGTGGGGCGCGGCTGCCGTAGGTGCCCCGTGGCCGAGCGACGCTACGACAGGCGCCGGGCGGCCAGATGGCGGCGAGGCAGCGTTACCGTAGTCGCCGATCGGCCAGGCGACGGCAGGGCGAGGCTATTGGGGACGGTTGGCCGTAAGCGGTCACCAGTGCCATTAG